>JANXWN010000219.1 GCA_025351125.1 Caulobacteraceae bacterium
CGAGCCGCCGATCACGCCCAACACCCACGTCGTCATTGTCGCCCTCGAAAAATTGTGACGCGCCTTATCGCCGAGACGCGCACGCTTGGCTATCGTCCAAGCCATGCGAAGGGCGGCCTTGCTAGGACTTATCGGCGGATTGGTGAGCGGCGCGGCGCGCGCGGGAGAGACGCGGTGCTGGGTCGATCACGGCGCGGTCGTGGTTGCGGCGGCTTTTGGCGACATCGTCGGCGACTTCATCGTTGATGCCTCGACGCCGAACAGCCGGCTTCATATAACGCGGGCGCAAGGCGACGGGATCGACGCCACGACGGTACGCCGCCAGCTGGTCGTGGCGGACGAAAAAATAGCCGATTTCAAGATGGACGTCGCAGACCTTGATTTGAAAACACGTGTTTTCGATACCTCAATCAATGGTGTGATCGGGCTGGACCTGTTGCGGCGCTATGTCGTCGATATCAGTTTTTCGCCGTGCCGCATGCGGCTCTCGCACGGGATGCTGATGCCAATCGGGGGCGCCGTGCGTATACCGCTCCGGGAAATCGGCGGGGTAGCGACCGTTCGCGCGACAATCTCCGACGGCTTGCAAACACGCGCGGACGACTTCGCCATAGACACCTCGCAGCCCGTAAGCCGGATCGTGGGCGCGGCCTTGTCACGCCCCGCGGCGCCAAAATCCAATCCGCCGACGCGAATTCGCGCTCTCGCGGTTGCGGATCAGCTTTTCGAACAGACCTCCGCCGAGGTGTCGACAACGCAAAACGCCATCGGCACGGCCGTGTGGGCCAAGGGTCGCTTGCGAATGAATGTGAAAGCCGGATGGGCTGAATTTACACCCGCCCGACCCTAACGCCTGACGCGTTCAGATGAAACAAATCCGAACCCTGAGACAGCTGCTGCACTCTATTTTTAGGACAGGATGCAGAGTTTGGACGTTTCGCTCTAGATCGCTCTGTTCTAATGCCCCACGTCGCTCCAAATCTTGCGATAGCTGGCGTAGAGAAGGCCGGTAAATACGATCAAGAAAATCATCACCGCCAGGCCGGTTTGTTTACGCTCTTCCATTTTTGGATCAGCGGCCCATTGCAGGAAGGCCGAGACGTCGCGCGCCTCTTGGTCTACCGACGCCGGGGTCTTGTCGTCGTAGGTCACTTTTCCCGCCACCAGCGGGGGCGGCATGGCGATCACGCCGCCGGATTTGTAGGGATCGTAATAACGGCCCGCCGGCACAATCATGCCGTGCGGCGGGGTCATGACGCCGTCTTTGGCCACCACTGAATAGATATAGGCCGCGCCACCCTCGCGCGCCTTGACTAACAAAGACATATCTGGCGGGACGGCGCCGCCGTTGGCGTTGGCCGCCGCCGCGTTGTTGGCGTAAGGGGACGGGAAATAGTCGGCGCTGGTCGCCGGACGCTTGATGACATCGCCGCTATCGCCGTCGACATCCGACACCTTGTAGTCGGCCGCGATCGCCTTGACCTTGGGGTTATCGTTGGAATTGGGATATTTCGGATCGTAGAATGGCGCTCCTGGATCGCCGAGATTGCGGAAGGCAATTTGATTCATCGCGTGGCAAGACGAACATACCTCACGATAGACCTTATAACCGCGCTGAAGCTGCTCCTGGTCATAGTGGCCAAACGGCCCCTCGAACGACCAATGCACATCCATCGGCGCCATGGCGTCGTCCGCCGCGGCGGGGCCGGCCAGCCCGAAGGCGCCGATAAAAGCGAAGGCGGCCAAGCAAACGGTCTTGTTGAACATTGACATAGCCTATTCAGCCGGCGCGGCGACGGGGGTCTTAAGAACCGGCGTATAAAGCGAATCGGGCACCGGGAGCGGTGTCTCGCTTAGGCCGAGAAATAGCATTATCCCAAAAAAACTGAAATAATACAGCGCGGCAATACGACTGGCCCACGTCACGCTCATAATCGGATAGTCGATAAAATTAAAGCTTTCGATCCCGAACAGCTTACCGTCCGGCTCTTGCGATCCGCACCAGCCGAGCACGCAGGTCGCCGCGATCCAGATGAAGAAGTACAACCGCGCCGTGGGGCGATAGCGCATCGACTTCACCTTCGACGTGTCGAGCCATGGCAGGGCGAACAGCATGCCGATCGAACCGGCCAAGGCTAGAACGCCCAGAAGTTTGTCCGGGATAGCGCGCAAAATCGCGTAAAACGGCAGGAGATACCACTCGGGTACAATATGCGCTGGCGTCACCAGCGGATTGGCCGGTATGGCATTGTCGGCCTTGCCTAGAGCGTCCGGCAGATAGAACACGAACACCGCGAACATGATCATAAAAAGGCCGATCGCGAAGCCGTCCTTGACCGTGTAAAACGGGTGAAAGGCCACGGTGTCATTGTCGCTTTTGACGTTGACCCCGGTGGGATTGTTGTTGCCCGGAACGTGCAGTGCCCAGATATGCAGCGCTACCACCGCCGCGATCACGAATGGCAACAGGTAATGTAGCGAGAAGAAGCGATTGAGGGTGGGGTCGTCCACCGAAAACCCGCCCCAAAGCAGAGTGGTGATCGGCTTGCCGACGAGCGGCAGAGCGCCGATCAGATTGGTGATCACCTTGGCTCCCCAGAAACTCATCTGACCCCAGGGCAGGACATAGCCCATAAAGGCGGTCGCCATCATCAGCACATAAATCACGCAACCCAGCAGCCACAGCACCTCCCGGGGCGCCTTGTAGGAACCATAATAAATGCCGCGCATAATGTGCAGATAGACGGCGACGAAGAACATCGAAGCGCCGTTGGCGTGAACGCCTCGGATTAGCCAGCCGTAATTGACGTCCCGCATGATGCCGCGTTCGACCGACATAAAGGCGCCAGCTCCGCTAGCGTCATAGTGCATGGCCAGAACGATACCGGTGATGATTTGCACCGCGAGGCAAAAGCTCAGAATGCCGCCGAACGTGTACCAATAATTAAGATTGCGCGGCGTCGGGTATGACATCAAGTCGGCGCCGAAGCGCACGATTGGCAAACGGCTGTCTAGCCAACGTTCAATGCCCGTTTTCGGTTCGTAGGTGGAAGGATGGCTCATTGTGGCGCCTAACCGATCTTAATTTTGGTGTCGCTGAGGAAGGCATAGTCGGGCACTCCCAGATTTTTAGGCGCCGGTCCTTTGCGTATCCGACCCGACGTGTCGTAAACCGAACCGTGACACGGGCAGAGCCAGCCTTTGTATTCACCGCCGCCGAAGGTCGGCAAACAGCCCAGATGCGTACAACTTCCCAGCAGAATCAGCCATTGTTCGTGACCGGCTTTGACGCGCGCTGCGTCGCTTTCCGGGTCCTTTAACGCGCCGTGATCGGCCGCGCGCGCAGCCGTGATTTCTTGCGGCGTGCGGTGGCGTACAAATACCGGCTGTTTGCGCCACAGCAGCGTGGTCTCCGCGCCCAACGGCACCTTGCTGAGGTCGAACTCCAGGGAAGACAAGGCCAGCGTGTCGGCCGCGGGATTCAATTGGTCAATCAGGGGCCAGGCGACCGCAACCGCGCCGCCCGCCGCCGCCGCCGCGGCGGCGATGTGAATAAAGTCACGTCGGTTTGGATCGACGGCAAGCGCCGGATCGGAAGCAGATGGATTTAGGCTCTGTGCCACCTTGAAGCTCACCCTCGAATACGTCGATACGGAACGGATGTCGCCCCGCAGTAAGGTTCGCTTAGAATGCGTCTCGCTCTTTTTCAACCGGCCATTCCGCAAAACGTCGGGGCGGCCGTTAGATTGACCGCCTGCTTAGACGTAGCATTGGACATTATTTTGCCGTGCGCCTTCGCTTTTGACGACGAGGCGATGAAGCGGGCGGCGCTTGACTACGGCCCGCTCGCTCATGTCACACGGCATGGATCATGGGCGGATTTTACGGCGGCGGCCGAAATTGTCGGCCGTCGCTTGATTTTGTTCACCACCAAGGGCGATCGGCGTTTTCCGCAGTTCGATTTTCACCAAAGCGATATTCTGGTTTTCGGATCGGAGAGCCACGGCGCGCCACCTCACGTGCACGCGGCGGCGGCGGCGCGATTGCGCATTCCGATTATCGCGGAGGCGCGCTCGCTGAACTTGGTGACCACCGCCGCTCTGGCGCTCGGCGAAGCCTTGCGGCAGACGGACGGCTATCCCGTCGATACAAGGTCTACCGCCGCATGACCGCAAACCCCGCTTTTTCGTCCGAACGCGTCAAACGCGCCGCCGCGTGGTTCGAAACGCTGCGTGATCGCTTGGTCGTCGCCTTCGAAGCGATGGAGGATGACGCCCCCGATGATCTATACCCTGGCCCGCCCGGGCGATTCGTCCTGACGCCGTGGAGCCGCCAAGAGGGCGGCGGCGGGGTAATGGGGTTATTGCGCGGGCGTTTGTTCGAGAAATGCGGCCTGCACATCAGCCAAGTGCACGGGATCTTTACGCCGGAAATGGCCGCAAGCATGCCAGGCGGGACCGACGATCCGCGCTTCGTCGCCACCGGTGTGAGCCTGATCGCGCATATGAACAATCCGCGCGTTCCGGCCGTTCATATGAACACCCGCTATCTGGCGACCTCGAAAGGTTGGTTCGGCGGCGGCGCGGACCTGACGCCGCTTTTGGATAACCAGCGCAGCGAAACAGCGCCGGACGCCTTAGCGTTCCACGCCGCGCTGAAGCGCGCCTGCGACGCGCACGGAGCCGCGTGGTATGCTCAGTTCAAGGCGGAGTGCGACCGCTATTTTTATTTACCGCACCGCGACGAGCCGCGCGGCGTTGGCGGGATTTTCTACGACCGCCATGACTCGGGCGATTGGGAGCACGACTTCGCGTTCACCAAAGCCGTGGGCGGCGCGGTGTTGGAGGTCTGGCCGCGCATCGCCCGCGCGCGCATGATCGAGCCGTGGACCGCAGCCGAGCGCGAAGAGCAATTGATCCGGCGCGGGCGCTACGTCGAGTTCAACCTGCTCTATGATCGCGGCACCATGTTCGGCCTCAAGACCGGCGGCAATATAGAATCGATCCTGTCGTCCATGCCCCCGACGGTGAAGTGGCCTTAAGACGGCCGAAGCCAAGCCAACAGCGGACGCTCCAGCCAGACATGCGCGGCCAACCCCGCGCCGATCGCCGCCGACATTGCCGTTGGAATAAAGACCCATGGGTTATCAACGCCAATCGCGTGCGCCACGACCGCCACTGCTGGCAGGTGAAACAAATAGATCGCGTAGGACGAGTCTCCACATCGTTTCAGCCACGGCCATTCACGCACCCCGCCGTGCGACTCGACGGCCAAGGTCCCAGCGACCAGCAGAGTCGCCGGTACGCCCCAAAAAAACGGTCGCCACAGTTCGATGAACAGCCCGGTGGCCTGGAGGCCGCCCCAGATCGCGAACGCCGCCACGATCATGATCACTCCGACCTGACGAGACGGCAGGACTTTGTGCTCGAGCGCCACGCCAAGCCCCAATCCCGCCGCGAATTGCCACAACATCGGGTTGGCGCCCAAGATATAGACAGGGTTTCTCAACACATAGCCTGTGACGACGATGGCGCTGAGAGCGCCGACGACCACGCGACCGCGCCACGCTCGAGGTCCGGCCAAAGCCGCCACGAACACGAGGTAAAAAATCGCCTCGTAAATCAGCGACCAGCCGGGTGGCAGGGTGGGAAAAGGAAGTCCGTGGGGATCGAAATGCGGGATGAAAGTCAGCGACATCGCCAAATGCCGCGGGTCCGCCGACACCTGCGGCAGAAATTGCGGCCACGCCCATGCGATGC
>JANXWN010000226.1 GCA_025351125.1 Caulobacteraceae bacterium
GGCGTCGACTGCCGGTTCTTGCCCGTGGCTTATGTGCCGCTGATCGATTTCGCCGCGGCGGCGCGTACCGCGCGCGAGGCGATCGGCTTGGGGGCGAAAGCCTTGATGATCCCCTCGCATCCGCCGCACGGCCATTCGCCCAGCCACGTTGGCCTCGATCCCTTGTGGGCCGTGGCGCAAGAAGCGGGGCTGCCGATCATCTTTCACGTCGGCGGGGAGCGCAAGATGGACCCGGCCTATGCCATGAACGGTCTGCCGGCGGTGAAGGATTTCCACGGTGGGGAAGAGAATTTCACCTCGGTCAGCTTTATGGCCATCTCCGCTTCGGTGATGCAAACGCTGGCGACGATGATCTTCGACGGCGTGTTGGACCGCTTCCCGCGTCTTAAATTCGGAGCGATCGAACTGGGCGCTTCGTGGCTGCCGGGCTGGATGCGGTCGATGGACGCCGCGCACGGCGCTTTTTGCAAGCACGAAGACCGGTTGCGCGGCCTGTCGCTTCGGCCGAGCGAATTTGTCCGCCGTCAGGTGCGCGTGACGCCGTATTCGCACGAAGACGCCGGTTGGATTATCGCGCAGTCAGGGCCCGAAACGTGCCTGTTTTCCTCGGACTTTCCGCACGTCGAGGGCGGCCGCAATCCGATCAAACGGTTCGACGACAGTTTAGCCCACGCCGCCGTCGAGCACCGCCGGCGGTTTTATGCCGATAACTTCATCGATCTCATGGGCGAGGGGCTCGCGCCTGAGCTGAGGCGGCCGGCGGGTTTGTTGGCCGCTTGACGCGGCGGCGGGCATGGCGTTGAAGACGCCGATCCCGACTGAGGAAGGTGCTTATGACGCTCGGCGTCCCGGTGTCCGGCGTCATCGCCGCCGCTTTTTTGATCTTTTCGGTGTTCTGCGGTTGGCGTGGCGGCCGGCCCTCGCCGCTGCTGGGAGCGCCGCGCATGGTGCCCTGGCGCTTCCTGATGCTCGCCTCGGCGGTCGTGGTTCTGGTGTCCTTGGTGCACATCGTCGCCGTGATCCGCGGCGAGACCACGTGATCGAGGGGCAAGCCCTCATTGTTTCTTCAGTTTGATCGGTGGCGCGCCGGACGGCAGCGGGCCGGCCGGGTCCGCGATGAAGGCTAAAATGTCGGCCCAGACCTTTTCCGCTTGTCGATCGCGCAGCAATAAATGCCAACCGTCGGCGTAATAAGCGGTGCGGTCGCCAGGGGGTAGGTGGGCCACCGCCTTGACCGTCGCGCCGCGGGGAATAATCTGATCGTGCGCGCCGTACAAATAAAGGGTCGGACCGTGGATGCGGCCGATGTTGTCCTGAGCCGCTTGCATCGTGTTGACCAGACCGAAAAGCGCGTCGGATCGCGCGCCCCACACCATCAGGCGGTCGCGGCTCATGACCTTCAATTCGTCGATGTTGTCGGTGGGTGAGATGTGATCGGTCAGCCAGCGGGGCGCCATGAACACCTTGGACGGCGCGGCGCGCGCGGCCAACCATCGAGCCACGCGATTGGGCAGGGCCTGATCGCTCCATCCCCACACGGCCGGCGCCGCCAACACCGTGCGATCAGCGTCCGGCGGGTGGTCGGAGGCGAAGGTTTCGATGGCCACCGCGCCGCCCAAACTCTCGCCGACCACGGCCAAGATCGCCCGCGGGTAACGCGCCCGCGCCAGGGCCACGAGCGTGCGAAGATCGTCTTGACGCAGATCGTCGGGGGCCCAGACGCCGCGTCGCGGCGAGCGGCCAAAGCCGCGCTGATCGTAGGCGAGGGTAGTCACGCCGCGCGCCGCCCACCACGGCGCCGCCAGATGGTACGCGGCGGCGTAGTCGTTCATGCCGTGCACGCCGACGATCACCGCCCACGGCGCCGCTTGGCCCTGGGCGTCCCACCGCGTCAACCCCAACCGAGCCCCGTCGAAACTGACGAAGGCGTGGTCGTCAAGCCGGGGGCCGCTAAAGCCGATGTCCGGTCGCCCCGCGCGCTGCAGGGTCGGGGCGCAGGCCGTCGCCAAGCCCGCGGCGGCGAGGATCGCGACCGCTCCGGCGCGCAACGAACGGGTCATCGCGCGGTTAGCGGGCGGCGAAGGCCATTTCCTGTTCGATGATCGGCGCGAACGACGGGCGGCCCAAAATCCCGTTGAGGTATGCGAGCAATTTTGGGTGGGCGCCGCCGTCCACATCCACGCCGACATGCGCCAGGTTGACGAACGGGCTGGCCACCGCCAAGTCGGCCACGGTCAGACGGTCGTCCACCAGAAATCCGGACGCCGGCACGATGGCTTCGAGATAATTGAATAGGGGCGGGATCTCGTCCTTCTCGGCGGCGTCGGCGAGCGCTTGGTCGCCCGGCTGCCCCAAAAATCGCGGCGCCACGAAGCGATTGAAGAATATCTTGCCCATTGTCGCGACGAGGATGGTGTCGGCGAATTCTTCATACCAGACGGTGCGGGCGCGGCTCTCGGGCGTGGCCGGCATCAACGCGGGTTCGGGATGTTTGGTCTCCAAATAAGTGATGATCGCCGTCGAGTCCGATATAGCAAAATCGCCGTCGCTTAATCCTGGCATTTTGCCGAAGGGGCTGGCGACGCGGAAGTTCGGATTGGGATCGTTAAAACCGACTGCGACCAGGTCAGCGCTGAGCCCTTTCTCAGTCAGATAGGCTAAAACCTTGCGGACAAACGGTGAAAACGACGAGCCGTAAACAATCATCAGAAACTCCCCAAAGGTTTTGGCGCGGCGCCGGGTTGGCGCCGAACTTAGCGCGGTCCACCGGGTGACACCAAGTGGACGATAACGCCGATCATCGCCACGCCCAACACCGTCGCGACGGTGGTCCAGGCGCGGGGGTGGCGGTGGTGGCTGTCGGGCAGCAGTTCGCTCGCGCCAATGTACAGGAAAAAGCCGGTGAAGGCGGCGATGATCGCGGCCAGTCGATCGGGGGATACGACGACCAGACGGCTGACCGCTATGCCGATCATCGGCGCGACGGAGTCGGCGATCAACCAACGCCGCGCGATCCGCCGATCCCCTGAACCGCGCAGGCTCAGATTGACGGTATTCATCCCGTCGGCCAAGTCGTGCGCCAGAACGGCGACGGCCAAAATGGCCCCGACGCTGGGCGAGACTTGAAATCCTAGGCCGATACCCAGGCCGTCGAGCAAACTGTGGGCCGTCAGACTGCCTGCTCCGAAATGACCGCGATGCCCCACGCCGCCGCCGGCACGCAGCAGAAACAGGCGGTCGACCACGAGATAGGCGACAAAACCGGCGGCGACGATCGCCGTGGTCTCCGCCACGCCGCGGGACGGTCCGCCCAGAGCGACAGCTTCCGGCAACAAGTCGAGCAGGGCCACGCCGATCACCGCTCCGGCGCTGAATCCCAAAACCAGATGGATCTTGTCGGCGTATCGTAGGGCCAGCGATCCGCCCAGCCATGTGGCCACGCCGGCCGCCAGCCCCAGCGCCATCAGAATCGGGTCGCCGTGGCGCGCGAGGAGGAAGCCGTTCATGCCTTCCCCTAACGGGGCGGCGTCACATCGTCCATGGGCGAGCGCGCGGGACGGCTATTGCGACACGGCGACGGCGGTCAGGCGCCCCGCGGCGGTGGTCGGATGCGCTTCGCCCATGAAGGCGTAGCTTCCCGGCCTCAGCGGCCCGACGGTGAAATCGGTTTGACCGTGCGGCGTGACCTCTTCCTCGACCTTAAGATCGTTACTGTCGAACTCCTCCATCGCCCCGTCTTGATTGATCAGATGCACATGAATCTTGCGGCCGGCGGGGACGGTGAGGACGGCCGGCTCGTAACGGTGATTTTTTAAGGTGAGGACGACGGTCGGTTCCACCAAAACCGCCGCCGACACGGCGCACGGCAGGGCGAAAGCGGCGGCGAGGGCAAGGTAAGCTGGCTTGAACATACGGGGCTTTCAAAAACGACACTGACGCCCATAAACCACAATTGACAATCATTCGCAACAACGAATATGCAAACGCTTCTTAAAAACAGGAACGATCATGCGGCGGTTGATCTGCGGAACGGTTATGGCGATAGGCCTGATGGGAGCCTCGAGCGTTCTGGCCGATCCGCGCTTGGACGAGAAAGTCTACAGCCCCTTCGTGCAAAAAGGAGTCGGCGAATTTGAATTGCGCGGGGGCGGCGAGGTTGGTCGGGGCGCTCTGTCGGGCGCCGCGACCACTGTGTGGGAAGTTGAATACGGTGTTAGCGATCAATTAAGCGTCTCGCTGGTGGCCGCCTTGGCGCATGCCTCCGGCGGACCCACTCAAGCCACCGCTATCGGTATCGAAGCGATTGATTATCTGGGCCAAATTCCCAAACTGGGGATCGATAGCGGCCTATATTTCGAATACGCCCACGGCCTGCACGGCGAAAACGACAAAGTCGAGGGCAAGATTTTGCTGGCCAAAACGGTGGGACGGTTTCAGGGCCTGCTCAATTTGATCGTGGAAAAACCGCTCTCGGCCCCGACGGGCGAAGGGATCGGATCCTACGGTTATGCCGCGTCGGCAACGTGGCGCGTGCTCGGGCATGTGCGCCTGGGCGCCGAAATGTTCGGCGATTTCGGCGACGATCACATGTTTCTGAGACATCAAGGCGCCTATGGCGGCCCGCAGATCAAATGGAGCGGTCGGCCGCGCGGCTCGCCCGTTGAGATCGAGGTGGATGCCGGTTGGCTGACGCCGATCGGCGCCGATCGCGCCGAGGCCCGCGGCCAACTTCGGCTAGGAGTGGAGTTGGAGCGGCGGTTTTAAGCGCTAGAACGCCCCGTAGCCTCGCGCCATCGCCGCCGCGAAGGCCGGCAGCAGGGCGAATAGCGCGATCTCCGCCCACAGAAATCGCCGCGACATGTCGATTTGCGCATCGCTCGGCGTCGCGCCCGGGCGGCGCCAGCGGATAAAGGCGACGGTGGGCGGGACCGATAACAGTCCGATCAAAGCGAAGACCGCGATCTTGGCCCAGAAGAAGGCGTTGTGCGAATAATAACCCCAGCCCTTGGCGGCAAATACGGCCCGTACAAAGCCGACGACGATGATCAGCCCCGCCAATATCCCGTACCACAGATCGACCTTGCCGATCTGGACAACATTCGTCAGCGACATTCCCCGCCGCACGCCGATCCATTCCACCGCCAATACGCCAAACAGGCCGAGGATCAGCAAATGGTGAGCAATGGCCAATGTCAGATCAAGCATGTCTCGTCCTCGCGTTGATTGACCCGGCCGCGTCGGTTCCGGCGGTTGAGTAATTTCCGAACCTATCAAAGAAGCGCGCGCGCGGACAGGGTCTGAGCCGTTGGTGATCGTTCAGCGCATCGTACGGGCTCATGTCGCCGAAGACCGACGAACGATGGGAAACTAAAATGCAAAATCCTGAGATCAAAATCGACACCGCGGCTTTTCTTCGCGACGGCGGGGATCCCGTCGGCGCGGTGCGGCAAGTGTCGCCCGGCGGTCGCGCCGAAATCGTGCTGTATGTTGAAAACGCCGGGGATTTCGTGGTTCCGATGACCGCCGTAAAAGCGGTTCACTTCGACAAAGTCATCCTGGAGGCGGCGCTGCTAAGTCCCAAACTTCGCGCCGCGATTGGACATGCGCACGACGCCGAGACGCTCTACGCCGACGATTCCCCGGATCCCTAAAAAGTTTTCGTCACGCCGCCGAAAAATCCTCGCCTTGCGCCGAACTGTGGCGCGCCGACGCCGACCCCCGAACCGTCGCGGATTTCGTAACGATGATCCAGAGCGTTGACGACGTCGAAACGGGCGGTGACGCCGGCTAACGGGCCGGTCTCGAACCGGTGCGATAGCGAGAGATTGACCTCGACATAGCCCGGCAGGTGCGTCCCGTTCGGGATATTGTCGGCCCTGGTGGCGCGCAGGCCACTACCGTAGATCAAATCTCCACCCATCCGCGTTCCCCGCCACAGATAAGAAGCGCCGGCCGAGGCGCTGAC
>JANXWN010000367.1 GCA_025351125.1 Caulobacteraceae bacterium
CCAACTTTGGTCTTGGCGAACTGCGGTTGGTGCGTCCACGCGACGGCTGGCCGCAGGAGCGGGCGTGGCCCAGCGCCTCGGGGGCCGATTGGCCGCTGGACAATGCGCGGGTGTTCGAACGGCTAGAGGACGCCATCGCCGATCTGACTCTCGTTTTAGCGACCACGGCGCGGCCGCGCGAGGCCACCTTGCCGGTGGTCACGCCGCGTGAAGCCGCGGTGCGCGTGCGCGGACGCATTGCCGAAGGCGGCACGGTTGGATTGCTGTTCGGCGGCGAACGCGCCGGCTTGGGCGCCGACGATATCGCGCTCTGCCAAGCCATCGTCACCGTACCGATCGATCCCAAGTTCCATTCCCTGAATTTGGCGCAGGCGGTGGCGATCAATGCCTACGAATGGCGCCTGACGCAGGATGCGGCTCCACCGCCGCGGTTCGGCGACGTCCCCGCGCCGGCGGGCCAAGCGGTGGTGCAAGGTTTTTACGATCAACTCGAAAACGAACTCGAGGCGGCCGGCTTCTTTCACCCGCCGGAAAAGCGTCCGTCGATGGTGCGCAATTTGCGGGTGGCGTTTGGTCGGGCGAACCTATCCGAGCAGGAGGTGCGCACGCTGCGCGGCGTGGTGACAGCCTTGTCGAAAGGGCGCGGGCGGGTGCTCGCAAAATTGGCGGCGGCAAAGAGGGATGTTTCTCCTCCCGCACTCTGATGGAGGCTAGTCACGGGTCAGGGGTGCGGCGGCTCCCCCTACCGCTCGGCTGACGCCGAGTCGCTTCCCCCGAGAGGGGAAGAGAAGGGAGCTTCTGTCTTTGCCACCTCTGGCAGTGTCCATTCTTGACATCGCCGCCCCGACCCTCGATAAGCGCCGCCTCCCCGTCGCCGGCTCGCCGCGCGATGCGGGGACTTATGACGGGTGATGCGTGGACCGCCGTTGAGATTGTCTTTCCATCCAGGAAAGACCGGGCCGCATCAAGACGAAAGAGACTCGAAGCATGTCGAAGCGTCATGCGGCCAAGTACAAGCTTGACCGGCGCATGGGTGAAAATATTTGGGGGCGCCCGAAGTCTCCCATCAATCAACGCTCCTACGGCCCTGGCCAACACGGACAGCGGCGCAAGAACAAAGTGTCCGATTTCGGCATTCAGCTGCGCGCCAAGCAAAAGCTGAAGGGTTATTATGGCAATCTAACCGAAAAGCAGTTTTCGCTGACCTATAAGGAAGCGTCGCGCCGTAAAGGCAGCAGCTCGGAAAACCTGATCGGCTTGCTGGAGTCGCGTCTCGACGCCATCGTCTACCGCGCAAAATTCGTGCCGACCGTGTTCGCCGCCCGCCAGTTCGTCAATCACGGCCATGTGCTGGTCAACGGTAAGCGGGTCAACATCGCTTCCTATCGTTGTAAGATCGGCGATATCATTCAAGTGCGCGAGCGCTCGCGCAACATGGCCTTGGTGCTCGAAGCCCTGCAATTGGCGGAACGCGATGTGCCCGACTATATCGAATGCGACGCCAAGGCGATGACGGCAAAGTTCATCCGTGTCCCCGATCTGGCGGAAGTGCCCTATCCGGTGAAGATGGAACCGAACCTCGTGGTCGAGTTCTACGCCTAAACGTCAATTCCGCCCGATCAGCGCCGAGAGTTTGGCGATAACCTCTTCCAAGACGGCGCCGGAAACGGCGCCGTCTATTTTTGCGTGGCGCGCGCGCCAGTTCATGACGCGGATCTGGTCGACCAGGACTACGCCGGCGATGCTTGAGATTGACGGCAAAACCACTTCGAACGGCCATCCCCTGAACCGGCTGGTGATAGGGGCCAATAAGGCGCGACCGGTGGCGTGGTTGTAATCGGGATCGGAGATCACCAACGCCGGGCGCCGGCCGCCTGTTCAGTCCCCGCGGTCGGTGAGAAATCGATCCAGAGAATATCACCGGGTTTCGGCGACGGATCGTTCACCAGACTTCGCCGCCACGCGGGGCGACATCGAAGATCAACGGTAGTTGCGCGACCTCGGCCATGGCCGCGACGAGATCTTTGATATCGAAACGCCGCGGGCGCAAAACGATCGCACCATTTTCGACGGTCAGGTCCAAGGTGGCGCCCTCCCGCAACCCCGCGCTACGGACGGCTTCCTTTGGAACCCGCACCGCCAAACTGTTTCCCCAGCGAGCCACGGAGGCGTGCATCATATTGATCCTTAACGGCGATACAATGTGTCGCCGTTAACGCCAAATTGCGACTCCGTTCAGTGCGCGAGCAGGCCCTGCTCGGTCAGCATGGTTTTCAATTCGCCCGACTGGAACATCTCGCGGACGATGTCGCTGCCGCCGATGAATTCGCCTTTTACGTAGAGTTGGGGAATCGTCGGCCAGTCGGAATAGGCCTTGATGCCTTGGCGAAGCGCATCGCTTTGCAGAACGTTTACGCCCGCGAACGCCACCTCCAAATGATCGAGGATTTGCACCGCGATGGCGGAAAAACCGCAGCCGGGTTGATCGGGTACGCCCTTCATAAACAACACCACGGCGTTCTCCGCCACCGTCTTGGCGATAAAGTCGTGAGCCGTGTCGGCGGTCGTGGTGGGCGGAACGGTTTGGGCGGTGTCGGTCATGGCCTAGAGCTAGGGAGCCGGAGCGCGAAGGTCAAGGCGTCAGGGTTTCGAGCGCCAGGGCGTGCAATTCGCCGCCCATCTTTCCTTCCAACGCCGCGTAAACCAATTGGTGCGCCCGCACGCGCGAGAGGCCGGCGAACCGCGTCGAGGTGATCTTGGCCTTGTAGTGATCACCGTCGCCGGCCAGGTCTTCGATCACGATGTCGCCATCGGGAAACGCCGCGCGCAAATCCGCTTCGAGGTCGGCGAACGGCATTGGCATGGAGAAGACCTCGGCGTTAAAATAGATTGAGCGCGCCCCTTAGCACAAAAAGCGCTTTCAAACTTGGCCCGAAAGGGTAGCCTTTGGTCGATAGCGCAAAAATTCGATGGCGGACCGGCGATGAAGGCGATCATTGGAATGGTGTTTACAGCCGCCCTACTGGCCGGCTGTAATACAGTGGTTACGCCAACGCCTCTCCTCACCATGGAAAATCGTGGAACCGGGCCTGCGCTCCGCCTCGGCGTCTGGCGCTTTGAGATGACGGACGCTTGCGACGTCGATGAGACCAAGCCGCTGGGCGATTGGCCGCAATGCGCCAACGGCCTGATGTTGAAGGACGGCGGCGTGGCTGGATATTACGACCGCGCCGCGGGTAGTGCGGAATGGAAGATGGCTCCGCTAATTTTCGCCCCCGGAACGCCGGGGATCATCGAGGCGCAGGTCAACTTCGGCGGCGATATCAAAACCGACGCCACACCCTATGCCTACGCGGCTGCGCGGACGACAAGATCGGACGACCAGGGGCGGATCACCGCCATCGTCGTCTGGCCGGTGCTCTGCGGACCGCCGCCGCCCGGCGCAAACGCGGGTCTCACAAAACACCTGCTCCGAGGCCTGACGGCCAAGCCCGACGATCCGGTCTGCACCACATCGTCGGTCCAAGCGCTGCGCGAAGCCGCCAAGGCCAGCGAATCTTGGGCCGAAAAAACGGTCAAGGCGCATTGGGTGCGCGACGGCGGGCCGTGACTGGCCGGCGAACGCTAAGCGTCGCCCATAAAGTTCGGCATCCACGCCTCATGCGTTTGGCGCAATTTCGCGAGGGCGATGTCGAATAGGCCTCTCGAAGCGAACCTGTCGCCGCCGGCGTGACCGACCACCGCAACGTTGAGGTGCGCCGCATGGGCCGCGGCCACGATCGCGTCAGGGGTGTCCGAGGCAACTAAATACCGGCCTTGATCTTCGCCGAACAGGAAAACGTGAGCGTGGGTCATGCTGGTGGCGTCGAGTGTAAGACCAACCGACGATGCGAGCGCCATGTCGGCTGCCGCGACGATCAAGCCGCCGTCTGACAGATCGTGCACCGTGCGCGCGCGGCCGGCCTCGACCAACCCGCGCACGAAATCGCCGGCTCTGCGTTCGAGGACAAGATCCACCGGGGGCGGCGCGCCGTCCTCGCGGTCCAAGCATTCGCGCAGATAAAGGCTCGAGCCGAGCGCGCCGTGACTGACGCCGATCAAGATCAATGTATCGCCCGCCCGCATCGAGGCAAAATCGGCGCGCTTGGCATAGTCATTCAGCAGACCGACGGCGCCGACGGTCGGCGTTGGCGGAATGGCCGCACCGCGTGTCTCGTTGTACAGGCTGACGTTGCCGCTCACGACCGGGAAATCCAACGCGCGGCAGGCCTCGGCCATACCGTCGATGGCGCGGACAATCTGGCCCATGATCTCTGGGCGTTCGGGATTTCCGAAGTTGAGATTGTCGGTGACGGCCAGGGGCAGGGCGCCGACCGCGCAGAGGTTGCGCCACGCCTCAGCCACCGCCTGCTTGCCGCC
>JANXWN010000279.1 GCA_025351125.1 Caulobacteraceae bacterium
CTGACGCCGGGTCCGACGAACCGCGAGTCCCAATCCGCCGAAACCGGCCAGCATCATGAGCCATGTAGAGGGTTCAGGCGCCGCCGAGGTTCCGACATTGACTTGTATCTTGTACGGATTGTCCGAACCGAACGCACCCCACGTGGCGCCCAGATCGGTGCTGTAACCGTAGCCTCCGATTGTGCCGGGGCCGACTTGGCCATTGCCTTCCTCATAACTCCAGCCGAGCGTATCGGCTCTGGTGACGCCGATGACAAGCCAGTATTCCGTAGACGGAGCGAGCGTAACCGCGCTCAGCGGCGTGAGCGTCTCGGCTGAAAGCGGGCCCGCCAGACTTGGCGTCGAGAAGGTCGTCAGAAGGGTTCCAGATGGCGAACCCAATCGCAATTGCGCGGTCACGCCATGCCCACCCGTTGCGTTGCCAAGCACCGCCTGAATTGACGTCAAGCTATGGCTCACCGCGTCGGTATTGAAGGCTTGAGTAGCCCAAAGGGAGGATGTCAGGGCGGTGGTGTCCCGGGTGGCTCCCGCCAAGTTGGACACCAGGACCGCGGCGTTGCCGAGCGACGCCGGAACAAGAAACATTGCAGCAAGGACTACAGGACGCACAGTAAATTCTCCCTCGAAAACTTATAGTCGCGTTAAAACAAAACATTCGAAATCGGATTTGTCAAGAAAAAAGCGTATTCGTGGCCGTAATCGGGCCTCCCTAATCCTCGACTACCCGCACCGCTCTATCCGCCGCCGCTTGCGCGGAAATCGCGTTAGGAAATTAATCAAACCATTTTCGGCCCTGCGGCGGGCGCCATTTCCTCGACCGATATCCCCAAGCCACTTGGCCAACGCCCAGCGGGCTGGGGCTCTGCGGCTGATCGCGTGGCTCCGGTGCGGACGCGCGTCGGCGGTTTCGCGCCCGCCCGCATTAAACCGTGTTAATGCGTCGCCGCTGCTTTTGCCTGTTTTTTCGCGTGCGTCTTGGCCATGTGATGGCCCACCGCTCCGCCAACGACGGCGCCCGCAACGGCGTGGTGCGATTTTGCGCCGACGGCGGCTCCAACCGCGGCCCCGGCCAAATGCCCCTTAGCCATCGCGCCGCCGACGGACACCGCGAGAGCAATAGATGTTATGATGGTTACGATTTTCGTCTTCATCGGAATTTCCTCCCTCAAGCCGGCCATCAGCCGACCAATTCGACGATAACCCCTCTCGCCTCCGATGGTTCCCCGGCGTCGATTTTCATCGGGTCGAACCCCAGCCGCAAGCTAAGACGGCACGTCGTGAACGTTGAATAGACCGTCGTCATGCCTGTGAGGCGAAGCTCTCAAGGGCGGCGTTTACGATCAGCGCGCCGGCTTCTTGAACGAAATGTCCCGCCTCGGCGAGCCGCAACGGTTCAGGGCAGCCGCTGATTTGCCGCCGCAAAGCGTCCATCGCCGGCGGCCCCAAAACCGGGTCCTGCATGCCGATGACCATAAAGCTCTGACCCGTCCACTGCCGGCCCCACCAGTCACGCGCCCGGCGCGAGATAGCAGCCCCTGGAGCATCCGGTTCGGCGGGCACAAGGTCGGGAAAGCGTCGCACGCCCGCCTTGTAGCGCGCGTCGGGAAAGGGCGCGGCGTAGGCCGCGGCTTCCCCTGGAGCGAGTCCGGGTACGGCTCGCGTCATCAGGCCCGCGAGATCGAGATCGGGCTGGCTACGGTTGAAGGCCCGCCAGGCTTCGAAGCCGGGGCCGAGCGGCGTGTCGCCGGTGGCGAGCGCGGTGTTCATCACCAGCAGGCGCTCGTAGCGTTCCGGCGCTTCCATAGGCAGGGTCAGACCCAAGAGCCCGCCCCAGTCCTGACAGATCAGCGTGACGTGGCGCAGATCCAGATGTTCGACCAGAGCCAGCAGGGTCCGTCGGTGCGTCTCAAAGCTGTAGAAGGCTTCATCGATCGGCTTGTCGGATTTGCCGAAGCCGAAAAGATCCGGCGCCACGACCCTCAATCCATGGCCAAGCAGCGGGGGAATCAGCTTGCGATAGAGATAGGACCAGGTGGGCTGACCGTGCAGGCAGAGCGCGACCGGCCCGTCGCCGGGCCCCTCATCGAGATAATGCAGGCGGAGCCCCTCAAGGGCGGGCAGGGAGTCGATGTAGCGCGGCGAAAACGGATAGTCGGGCAGGTCGGCGAAAGCCTCGTCCGGTGTCCGAAGGGCGTCGTCACGGACCAAGCTCATCGTCGCCTTCCTAGGATCGCCCGCGGCCGGGGCGTCGTCGCGCATGTCTGGCAGGGTAAAGGGCTAAGCCCAAACGCGATAGGTCATGCCGCCCGTTCGAGCGCCGACCGCGGCCGCGTCGCCATGGCGCCTTCGACCGGGAGGCCGTATTCACGGCGGAGGTCTTCGATCGGCTCGGCGAAGCGCTCTTCCCACCGGGTATAGTTGAGATTGTTTGATGAACGTCCGAGCGCCCATCCGTGGCTCAGCGCGTCCATCACCGGCACGGCCATGTCCGGATTGATGAACGGCATCTGGGCGGTAAGCGTCGCCATCCAGATCGAAGCGTAAGGCAGCTGACGCTGCGCCAGAGTGTAGGCCTGAAGCGCCATTTCGCCCCAGCCCGTGGTCAGGTAGCCCGTCAGAACGTGAAACACGTCGTGGATCTGAAAGCCGCGAAGCGTGGCGTATTTGACCTCCTCGGGCATGCCGGCGAGCTTGCCTTCCGTGTCCATCTTCTCGTGCGCGCGACGGTAGTCCGTGGCAATCGTGCGGTTGAGGCCGTTGTCGATGA
>JANXWN010000320.1 GCA_025351125.1 Caulobacteraceae bacterium
ATCACCGCCGCGCATTTTCTGGAGACAATCCATCCTCGAACTCTGGTGGTCAACAACCCCGCCGAGGTGCGCAACGCTCCCGAAAAGTTGTTCGTCACCGGCTTTCCCGGCCTGCAACCGCCAACGCTGATTACCGCCGACGCGCACGCCATCGACGATTTCCGCGCTCGCCACGGCGATATGGTCTTAAAACCGCTGTATGGCGGGGGCGGGTCGGGCGTCGTACGGCTGAAGATCGACGATCCCAACCTCGACGCCCTGCTGGAATTGCATACGATGATCGGGCGTGAGCCGGTAATCGCGCAGAAGTTTATTGCGGCGGTGTCGAAAGGCGACAAACGAATCCTTTTGGTGGACGGCGAACCGGTCGGGGCGATCAACCGCATTCCCGCGGAAGGGCAGGTGCGATCAAACCTCGCGCGCGGTGGCCGCGCCGCCGCGGTCGACCTTACCGCGCGGGACTTGGAAATCTGCGCGGCGATCGCTCCGGCGCTGAAAGCACGGGGCCTGCTGTTTGTCGGCATCGATGTCATCGGCGACTATTTAACCGAAATCAACGTCACCTCGCCGACCGGCGCTCAACAGCTCAAGCGTTTCGGCGGCGGCGACGCGTCGGTCGCGTTGTGGGACCGGCTCGAGGCTATTCGGCGCGGTGATTGATCTGGCGGGCGCATGCGAGTCACCGCATCGCCGCGGTTTTGTGTAAATGTTCCACTTTTGTTCTTGATTGGTCGTTCCCGCTGTGTTGAAGCTGTGGATAGAGTTGCGCAACGGAGGGGCATGAGCGATGGCGACGCGGGTGGTGTCGGTGGCGTTCGAAGGGGTCGAGGCGCGGCGGGTCGACGTCGAAGTTCAAAAAATGGGCGGGCCGTCGGTGTTCGTTGTCGTGGGCCTGGCCGACAAGGCGGTCGGCGAGTCCCGTGAAAGGGTGCGCGCGGCCTTCGCTGGTTTGGGATTGGCCTTGCCGCCAGGCCGCGTCGTCGTCAATTTGGCTCCCGCCGATCTGCCAAAAGAGGGCAATCACTACGACCTCCCCATCGCGCTCGCCTTGATGGGCGCCATGGGGATCATCCCACAGGATGCGCTGGACGGTTGGGCGGCGATCGGGGAGCTCAATCTCAACGGCGAAATCGCCTCGGTCGCCGGCGCTCTGCCTGCGGCCATGGCCGCCGGAGCCATGGGCTTGGGGTTGATCTGTCCGGAAGCCTGCGGCGCCGAGGCAGCATGGGCAGGCGATACCGCCATCCTGGCGCCGCGCTCGTTAATCTCCCTGGTCAATCATTTTCGCGGTAGTCAAATCTTGAGCGCTCCTAAGGCCGGACCAATGCTGGAAGGCGCCGGCGGTCCCGACCTGCGCGACGTCAAGGGTCAGGAAAATGCCAAGCGCGCCCTGGAGATCGCAGCCGCCGGCGGCCATAATCTGCTTTATATCGGCCCCCCGGGATCGGGCAAATCCATGCTGGCCCAGCGTTTGGCCGGATTACTGCCGCCGCTGACCGCTCAGGAATTGCTGGAGACTTCGCTGGTGCAATCCATCGCCGGCTTGATCGCCAAGGGGGCCTTGACCCGCGCACGGCCGTTCCGGGCGCCGCACCACTCGGCCAGCATGGCGGCCCTGACCGGCGGCGGCTTACGCGTCAAACCAGGCGAAGTGTCATTGGCGCATAACGGCGTGCTGTTCCTCGATGAATTGCCCGAGTTCAGCGCGCAGGCTCTGGATTCGCTCCGACAGCCGCTGGAAACCGGTGAAGTCACCATCGCTCGCGCTAACGCTCACGTCCGCTATCCGGCGCGCGTGCAACTCGTCGCGGCGATGAATCCCTGCCGCTGCGGACATGGCGGCCTGGGCAGAGGCGCGTGCGGCAAGGCGCCGCGCTGTATCCAAAGCTATCAAGGGCGTGTTTCAGGACCCCTGTTGGATCGCATCGATCTGACGGTCGAGGTTCCACCGGTCACCGCCGCCGATCTTTGCTTGCCGCCGCCAGCCGAGGGCACCGCCGAAGTGGCCGCCCGGATCGCCGCCGCTCGCGATCTTGCCGCGGCCCGCGCGCAAGCGACGGGCGAAGGCGCCAGCCCGCTCAACGCCCGCGCCGAGGGCCAATGGCTCGACCGCATTGTCGCCCTCGACTCGCCGGCCAAGGCCCTGATGGCCAGAGCCGCCGAAGCTAACGCCCTGACCGCGCGGGGGTGGACCCGCACCCTGCGTCTCGCCCGCACCATCGCCGATCTGGAAGGCGCGGGGCCCGTGAGGCGGGTGCACGTCGCCGAGGCTCTGATCTATCGGCGTGTCGGGCCGACGAACCAAGCGGCGGGCGATTCGCGTATGGCGGTCTATAGCGCGTGAATTTCGCCATCGGACGCCGCGATACTCTTGACCCTCCCGCTCCGCTGAAGTTTGGTGAATAGTACGTCTGCCACTAATCGCGAGAACACCATGACCAGCTTTTCGTCCGACTTCACGATGACCATCGGCGGTAAGGCCGTCGCCGGCGCTTCGAGCTTCGCCGTGCTGAACCCCGCGAATGAACAGGTGGTCGGTCAAGCGCCTGACTGCTCGGCCGAACAACTTGACGAAGCCGTCGCCGCCGCCCGCGCCGCGTTTCCCGCGTGGAGCGCGACGCCGATCGAAAAACGCCGAGAGGCCCTGCTGGCCATCGCCGGCGTCTTGGCCGCCAACGGCGAAGAGCTAAAGCGGTTGCTGACCAGCGAGCAGGGCAAGCCGCATGACAAGGCTTTCGAGGACGTGATGGGGGGCGCGTTCTGGTGCCAGGCGACCTCGGGCTTAGACCTACCGGTCCACGTCGTCGAGGACGGCCCGGAACGTCGCGGGGAAACCCGCCGCACGCCGCTGGGCGTGGTCGGCGCTATCGCGCCGTGGAATTTTCCGATCATTCTGGCGATGTTCAAGGTCGCGCCGGGCCTGTTGGCCGGCAACACGATGGTGCTCAAGCCCTCGCCGTTCACGCCGTTGACGACCCTAAAGCTCGGCGAGTTGCTGCGCGGTGTGCTGCCCGACGGCGTGCTGAATATCGTGTCGGGGGGCGACAGTCTCGGTCCGTGGATGACGGCGCACAAGGGTATCGACAAGATTAGTTTTACCGGCTCCACCGCGACGGGCCGCAAGGTGATGGCCAGCGCCTCGGAATCTCTGAAGCGCGTCACGCTCGAACTGGGTGGCAACGACGCCGCCATCGTACTGCCGGACGTCGATGTCGCGGCGGTAGCCGAAAAGCTGTTTTGGGCGGCCTTTACCAACACCGGCCAGATCTGCGTCGCCACAAAGCGGATGTATGTGCACAAAGACATCTACGAGCCGCTAAAAGAAGCCTTGGTCGCCTACGCCAAGACGGTGAAAATGGGCGACGGCGCCGAGCAAGGTACGCAATTGGGGCCGATCCAAAACCACCAGCAATACAAACGCGTGCTCGACTTGATCGCCGACGCCAAGGCCAAGGGTTACAGCTTTCTGATGGGCGGCGAAAAATCTGAAGCGCCAGGCTATTTCATCCCCATCACGATCCTCGATAATCCTCCCGAAGATTCCCGGATCGTGCAGGAAGAACAGTTCGGCCCCGTCCTGCCGCTGCTAAAATTCGATCAGGTTGACGACGCCATCGCGCGGGCCAACGCCAGTGATTACGGTTTGGGCGCCTCGGTGTGGTCGGCGGACTCCGCCAAGGCTTTGGAGATAGGCTCGCGTTTGCAAGCCGGGACGGTATGGGTCAACGAAACGCAATATATCACGCCGATGGGCGTGTTCGGTGGCCACAAACAATCGGGCCTTGGGGCTGAAGGCGCGATGGAAGGCCTCATGGAATACACCAACGCTCAAACCATCTATGTGAAAAAGGCGCAGCCGATCCCCGCCTAGGATCGGCGATCTTTCTTCACTTCCCGCCGGTTCAGTGTTTCACCCCGCCTCTGTCGCCAGAAGGGGCGGGAAATGATGGGCGCTTTCTAGCGCTTGCGCACGAACACCGTGCCCGCCGAATACCCCGCGCCGAACGAGCAGATCAGCCCCGTTTCGCCGGGCGCGAAATCGGCGTTGGCGCGGTGGAAGGCGATGATCGAACCTGCTGAACTGGTGTTGGCGAATTCATCGAGAATGATGACGTTTTCCGCGCGGGTTGGTTCGCGACCTAGCACGCGCCGACCTATTAATTCGTTCATATTGATATTGGCCTGATGCAGCCACAGACGCTTTAGGTTTGTCGGATCGATACCCAGATCGGCGGCGTGGGCGATAATCATCTCGGCGACCATCGGCACGACTTCGCGGAACACCTTGCGGCCTTCCTGAACGAACAATTTGTCCGTCGCGCCACTCTCTTCAGGCGCGCAGCGATTGAGGAAGCCGAAATTGTTGCGGATATTGTTCGAAAACTGGGTCTTCAGCCGAGTTCCAAGAATATCCCAACCGCCGGCCGCGTCATCCGCCCCTTCGACGATCACGGCCGTCGCCACATCGCCGAAGATGAAATGACTGTCGCGATCACGAAAGTTCAAATGCCCCGAGGTAATCTCCGGGTTAACCACCAAAACCGCCCGGGCGTCGCCCGCCACGATGTAGTCGGCCGCGGTTTTGATGCCGAACGTGGCTGACGAACAGGCGACGTTCATGTCGAAGCCAAAGCCGTCGATACCCAGAGCTTGCTGGATCTCGATCGCCATGGCCGGATAAGCGCGTTGCATGTTGGAGGCGGCGCAAATCACCGCGTCGATCCGGTCCGCGCCCTTGCCCCAGCGCGCCAAGGCGTCACGCGCCGCCGCGACCGCGATCTCGGCCAGAATCGAAATCTCGTCATTCGAGCGCTCGGGAATATGGGGTCGCATGACGCGCGGATCGATCACCCCAGCCTTATCCATCACGTAGCGCGATTTTATGCCAGACGCCTTTTCAACAAATTCCACCGAGGACGGCGTCAAGGCGTTTATGGCGCCCGACGCGATGGCGGCCGCGTTGTCGTCATTGTGCAAATCGACATAGGCGTTAAACGCCACGACCAATTCAGCGTTCGAAATCGATTGGGGCGGTATAAAAAGCCCGGTGGCCGCTATGACCGCTTTATGCAAGGCGCAGACCCTTTCTTAGATTGAGCCCGCATTATTAGCATCAAATTACGACGCGTGGGACCTTCCACCAGACCCATCATCGACGGCCCCGGCGTAGAGTGGGGCGGACTAACAAAGACAAAATACTTGGGGCGTCACGGCAATGGTGATGAACTCCGCCCGCGACACGAGGCCGCACTTGGCCGGATTTGACACTGTTTGACTCGGGTAACGGTGATTGCCAACGTTACTTGGCCGATATTGAATTCAATGTTCAACACCGATCACATGTGACGCTCAAGGGGCTTACATTTCGATGCAGAGACTTCGACATTTTTGGACCGACGAGTCCGGGGCGGCCGCGGCGGAGTACGCTCTTATCCTAGCGTTCATCTCCGTCGTGATCGTGGTGGGGTTAAAAGCGCTGGGCAATGGCGTGTCGAACACCTTTAACGCCGCCGGCGCCAAACTGCCGGCGTCCTAGACCCGTGACCGTCGATGCGGTGGAAATCCGCCACCCTGTCGATATATGCCGCTCTGCTTAAACGGTCTGGCGCGCCTTAGCCGATAGACGATGACGTTCTGCGAGCGACCACCCGCGCGACGCGCGAAAGAGAGCGCATCCGCGCAACTGCGCCAATCCCGAACATTCCCGTCAGCATCATCGCCCACGCGGAGGGCTCCGGAACCGCGGTCACGCTAAAGCTTGTCAGGAGAAAGTTATCGCCTTGGTGAGCCGTATGATTGATTTCGACGAAGTCGTAGTAGCGGTGGCCAACCAGATCGGTCAGCACTTGGGTCGATTGGGTCACACCGGTGATGAGGGCGCCGCCGCTATATGATCCCGCGGTATTGCTCGCGTAGACGCCCCACTCTTCACCATTGGTGGTGCTGTTGGTTGCAAACTTGAACTTGTGGAGGTCCACTTTGCCAACCAACTGACTGACGTCCAGTTGGACGAAGCCGTGGTTGTAGGCAATCTCAAAATCGCCGGTGGGATCATTGACCAGGCCCAGGCCGACCTCGTTGCCCCCGGAGTGTTTCCCGTACAAAGCTGTCTTGTTTCCGAGGTTGTCGTAGCCCGTCGCCACCAAAGACAGGCCCCCGACGGTATAGGTGTGCGAAAAACCCAGATTGTCGTGCGCGACTCCCAGATCGAACAGCGTCGTCGTCGCGCCGGCGCCGGTAGCGAGGGTCGAAGCGCATGCGGCGAGGAGGAAATATTTCATTTTTATGCCCTTTTCCGATATCCAAAGCGCTCACGTCGAGACAACCGGCGGCCTATTCCGCAAGAGAAACCGAAGATGAACGCGCCCAATAGCGGAAGGCCGATAAGTGCTACGCCTCCGCCCCTTATCGGCTAGGCCCTGTTCAAAGGTGTGTCAAGATGTCGCAGGCAAAAAAGGACGATTTTTGCCACAATCGCGCGATTGTCAGGACTTAATTGGGCGGCGACGCCATTGCGCAGGCGTCGTGAGCGTCGGTGGCGCTCTTTGTGGCGGGGGCTGAAAAAGCCGCGGCGCTGTCGCGTAATCGCCGCGCCGTTACGCGGCTTGGCCGTCATAGATCGGCGCTCCGAAGACGGGCGACGATGCAGCGATCGCTAGATCGAGCCCCACCGGCGCGACGGCTGTGGCGCCAGCGCCCTCACGCCACTCTTCCCCGTACCAAGTCCTCCACGACGTTCGGATCGGCCAGCGTCGTAATATCGCCCAAGTTCGACACATCTCCCTCCGCGACTTTACGCAAGATCCGCCGCATGATCTTGCCGGAACGGGTCTTGGGCAATCCCGGAGACCACTGGATGGCGTCGGGGGCGGCGAAGGGGCCGATTTCACGGCGGACCCATTTGATCAGCTCGGCGCGCAGGGCGTCGGTGGGTGTCGCTTCGCTGGTGAGGGTGACGTAGGCGTAGATGCCTTGGCCTTTAATATCGTGCGGGAAGCCGACGACGGCGGCTTCCGCGACGGCGTGGTGGGCGACCAGCGCACTTTCGATCTCCGCGGTGCCCAAGCGGTGGCCGGAGACATTGATCACGTCGTCCACCCGACCGGTGATCCAGTAATAACCATCGTCGTCTCGACGGCAGCCGTCGCCGGTGAAATAGCTGCCGGGGTAGGTGGAGAAATAAGTGGTGAGAAAGCGTTCGTGGTCGCCATAAACCGTGCGCATTTGGCCGGGCCAGCTGTCGGTGATGCACAGATTGCCGCTGCCGGGGCCGAGAAGCTCCGCGCCCTCGGCGTCGACTAATTTGAGCTTGACGCCGGGCAGGGGCTTGGTCGCCGAGCCCGGTTTCAGCGCCGTGGCGCCAGGAAGGGGGGCGACAAGGATGCCGCCGGTCTCGGTCTGCCACCACGTATCGACGATGGGGCAGCGACCGTCGCCGACGACGCGGTGGTACCACAGCCAAGCCTCGGGATTGATCGGTTCGCCGACACTCCCTAGCAAGCGCAGAGATCGGCGCGAAGTGGCTTGGACCGGCCCGTCGCCGTCGCGCATCAGGGCGCGCAAGGCGGTGGGGGCAGTGTAAAAGATTTCCACTTGATGCTTGTCGACCACCCGCCAGAACCGGCTATTGGTCGGGTAATTGGGCACGCCTTCGAAGATAAGGGTGGTCGCGCCGTTGGCCAGAGGGCCGTAAACGATATAGCTGTGACCGGTGACCCAGCCGACGTCTGCGGTGCACCAAAAGACCTCACCGGGTCTGTAGTCGAACACCGCCTCATGGGTGTAGGCCGCCCAGACCAGATAGCCACCGGTGGTATGCAGGACGCCTTTAGGTTTGCCGGTCGAGCCGGAGGTGTAGAGAATAAAAAGCGGGTCCTCGGCGCTCATCGGCTCAGGCGGGCAGTCGGCGGAGACCTTGGCGGCTTGGTCGCCATAGACGTAATCGCGGCCCGGCTGCATGAACACCTTATGGCCCGTTCGCTTGACCACCAGCACGCAGGAAACTCGCGGGCATTGCGTCAAGGCCAGATCGACGTTCTGTTTTAGCGGCACGATCTTGCCGCCGCGCAGGCCTTCGTCGGCGGTGATGACGATGCGGGAGTCGCAATCAATGATCCGCCCGGCGATAGAGTCCGGCGAAAACCCGCCGAAGATCACCGCATGCACCGCGCCGATGCGCGCGCAGGCCAGCATGGCGAAAGCCGCTTCGGGGATCATCGGCAGATAAATTGTCACCCGGTCGCCTTTCTTGACGCCGTGGGTTTTGAGCACGTTGGCCATGCGGCAAACCGCCTCGTGGGCCTCGCGATAAGTGATCTTGCGCGAGTCGGCGGGATCGTCGCCCTCCCAGATGATCGCCACGTCGTCGGCGCGGAGGGGCAGATGGCGGTCAAGGCAGTTGACCGAGGCGTTAAGCACGCCATCGGCGTACCAGCGAATGCGAAAATCATCGACCTTGAACGACACGTCTTTGGCGACGGTGAAGGGTTTGATCCAATCGATCCGCCCCGCGAGGTCGGCCCAATAGCCTTGCGGATCGGTCTCGACCCGCCGGATCGCGGCCTCGTAGCCAGCGGCGTCGATGCGAGCGCGCTTCGCCCAAGCGTCGGGAACGGGGAATAATGGGTTGTCGGTCAAAGCGCGGCTCCCTCGGGTCGTGGTTAGAAATTACGCTTGCAAGCTCGCTTTAGACATCTTTTCCTAGGCAAGAGACGTCGCCTTGGCAAACACCGCGTGCGCGAATGGGCGCAATGGGGCTGAGACATGTTATGGGGGTGTAGGTAAAACCCCGCGAGACTCTGATGCTGCTGCACCTGTCCACTTGGCCCGAAACCGAAGACTTTCTGAGGCGATCAACCACCGTCGTCGTACCGATCGGCTCCAATGAGCAGCACGGACCGACGGGCCTTTTGGGCACCGACTGGTTGTGTCCGGAGATCATCGCGCACGAGGCGCAGAAGAACGCCGATATTCTGGTGGCGCCGACTTTCAACATCGGAATGGCGCAACATCATCTGGACTTTCCCGGAACAATCGCCTTGCGCCCTTCGACCTTCATGGCGGCAATCGGCGACTGGACGCGGTCGCTCGCGCATCACGGTTTTACGAAGATATTCTTCCTCAACGGCCACGGCGGCAATGTCGCCACGATCGAGGCGGCGTTCTCGGAACTGTATGCCGATGCGAGTTTCGCCGGGCGGTCGGCGGGGTTTGCCTGCAAATTGACCAATTGGTGGGATTTGAAAGGGGTATTTCGCTTAGCCCAGCAACAATTTCCGGTCGGTCACGGCAGCCATGCCACGCCCTCGGAGATCGCCGTGACGCAATGGGCTTACCCCGATCACGTCAAGGCGGCCAACTACGCCCCCCAAATCGCGCCGAGCGGTCCGATCCGCGAAGCCAAGGACTTCCGCTCCCGCTATGCGGATGGACGAATGGGCTCGGATCCTGGCTTGGCCTCGCCGGAAAAGGGTGGCGAACTGGTTAAGCTTGCCGCGGCGGGCTTGGTCGAAGCGGTGCGAGCGTTCGAGGCGCCGGGCGCTTAAACTTCAGCGCGGCGTCTTGGCGGCGAATTTTTTGTTCGCCGGTCAGTGAAAATCCCGGCTACGCACTAGGGGAGTCGGGCCGGATGCCGACGGTTCGGCCTTCAGTTCGACCAAACGCCCGCTCAGATCGGTGAAACGTTCGGCCACGACGTGGATCACTTCGCCGGCCTTTTGCAGTCGACCGTGCACCACCAGAAACGACGATCCCATCACCGCCCGGCGGTTGGCGGTAAAGACGTCGCGCCAGACCACGGCGTTGGCGCTGCCGGTTTCGTCTTCCAGCGTGATGAACACCACGCCCTTGGCGGTGCCGGGCCGCTGGCGGATCAAAACCAAACCGCCGACGGTAACGCGCCGACCGTCGTTTAAGCTGCGCAATCGCTCGGCGGTGACCGCGCCCAGCGCGGTCAGTTGCGGACGAAAAAATTGGCAGGGGTGGGCTTTTAGAGACAGACGCGTAGTGCGGTAATCCTCGGCGACGTGGGCGCTGAGCGCCATGGTCGGCAAGCTAACGACCGCTTCGGTCGGCGACCCCATTAGGGCGAGCAGCGGAGCTTGGGTTGCGACCCGAGTTTCCGGCGCCAGCCCCTTCACAGCCCACAATCCCGCTCGACGGTCCAAGCCCAACGAGCGTAAGGCGTCGGCTTCGGCCAGCAATTCAAGCGTTCGGCGCGATAAGTCGGCGCGCGCGGCCAAGTCTTGCAAGGTCCGCGCCCCCGCCTCCCGCCCGGCGATCAAACGCATCGCCTCATCCTCGCGCAAACCGCTAATTTGGCGCAGGCCGAGGCGGATAGTCTTCTTTCCCTCCACCGTGCTCTCCCAGCCGCTGGCCATGACATCCACGCCCCGCACCTCAACGCCGTGCTCCCTCGCGTCGCGCACCAGTTGCGCGGGCTGATAAAAGCCCATCGGTTGGCTGTTGAGCAGGGCGACGCAGAACACACCGGGGTAGTGGCATTTGATCCAGGCCGAAACGTACACCAGCTTGGCGAAGCTGATGGCGTGGCTTTCAGGAAAACCGTAGGAGCCGAAGCCCTCGATCTGGCGAAAACAACGCCCGGCGAAGTCTTGCGCATAACCGCGCGCGGTCATGCCGGCGATGAACTTGGCGCCGTAAGAGCCGACATCGCCATAGTGTTTAAAGGTGGCCATGGCCCGGCGTAGGCCATTGGCTTCTTCGGGCGTGAACTTGGCCGCCTCGATGGCCAAGCGCATGGCCTGTTCTTGAAACAAGGGCACGCCCAGGGTCTTGCCGAGCACGCCTTCGAGTTCGTCGGCCGGGCCGTGCGCCGGATCGGGGGCGGGAAAGCTGACCGGTTCGTTTCCTTCGCGGCGGCGCAGATAAGGGTGAACCATGTCGCCCTGGATAGGCCCCGGTCGAACAATGGCGACCTCGATCACCAGATCATAGAACTCCCGGGGTTTAAGGCGCGGCAACATCGACATTTGCGCGCGGCTTTCCACCTGAAAAACCCCCACGGAATCGGCTTTGGAGAGCATGGCGTAGACGCCGGGGTCTTCGCGCGGGATATCGGCCATATCGGCTATACCGATGATATCCATGGCTTTTTTAATCGCGGTGAGCATGCCTAGAGCCAGGATATCGACCTTCATCAAACCTAGGGCAGTAATGTCGTCCTTGTCCCATTCCAGAAAGGTCCGATCTTTCATCGCCGCATTGCCGATCGGCACGGTCTCGTCGAGGCGCCGCTTCGTCAGCACGAAGCCGCCGACGTGCTGCGACAGATGACGCGGAAAGCCCAGCAATTCGCCGGCCAAGGCGGTGGCGCGGCGTATGGCGGGGCTGTCCGGATCAAGACCGGCTTGGCGGATGTGATCGTCCGGTATGCCGTCCCCCCAGCTTCCCCACACCGTCCCAGCCAGGGCGCCGGTGACGTCCTCGGTCAGCCCCAATGCTTTGCCGACATCGCGGATAGCGCTGCGCGGGCGATAGTGGATGACGGTGGCGCAGATCGCCGCCCGCTCGCGGCCGTAACGCTGATAAATGTACTGCATCACCAGTTCGCGCCGCTCGTGCTCGAAATCGACGTCGATGTCAGGCGGCTCGTCGCGTTCCTTGGAGATGAAGCGGGCGAACAGCATGTCGTGCTTGGGCGCGGTGGGGTCCACCGCCGTGACGCCGAGACAAAAGCACACGGCCGAATTGGCGGCCGAGCCGCGACCTTGACACAAGATCCCCTGTTCGCGCGCCCAGCGGACAATGTCGTGAACGGTGAGGAAATAGTTAGGATAATCAAGTTCTTCGATCAGAGTCAGTTCAGTGGTCAAGAGGCGCTTGACCTTGGTCGGAATGGCGTCGGGATAGCGCCACGCCGCGCCGCTCCATGCCAGTTCGGTCAAGTGGGCGATGGCGGTCTTGCCGGGCGGCACCGGTTCGTCGGGGTATTCGTATTTCAGCTCGCCTAGGTCGAAAGTGACGCGGCGCGTCACCTCAAGCGTCTGGGCCGTGGCGTCCGGCCATTTTGCGAAAAGTCGGGACATTTCGGCGGGGGATTTGAGATGTCGTTCGGCGTTGGCTTCAAGCCGCAATCCCGCTTCGGTAATGGCGCATTTCTCGCGAATACAGGTTAGCACGTCTTGCAGCGGTCGTCGTTCGGGACCGTGATAAAGCACGTCATTGGTGGCGATCATCGGCGCGCCGACCTTGCGAGCCAGGACGTCCAGCATCGCCAATCGTTTGAGGTCTCGCGCGCCATAGGGCCGCGTCGCGATCAGCCAAACGCGTCCGGCGAAATCCTCCGCCAATCGTTGCAGATCAGCCGCGAAGGCGTCATCGAGACGCGGCGGCGGGACGATGAGCAGCAATTGCCCCTCGCCGTGCGCCATCAAGTCGGCGCGCGTGAGGTCGCACTGACCTTTTTTAGAGCGGCGCTGACCGACGGTGAGCAGGCGCGTCAGTCGCCCCCACGCCTCGCGGTCCGTGGGATAGCCAATGACACTGGGCGTCCCGTCGGCGAAATCGAGCCGCGCTCCGCAGATCACCCGTTGTCCGAGCGCCTTGCCCTGCGACCACGCCCGCACGACCCCCGCCAAGGTATTGCGATCGGCGATGCCGATGGCGGCGAGCCCCAACGCCTTGGCCGTCAGCACCAGTTCACCCGGATGCGACGCTCCGCGCAGGAAACCATAATTACTGGTGGTTTGCAGCTCGGCGTAGGTCATGGGCCTGCCTTCCCTTTATGGGGAGGGTGGATTGGCGTGTAGCGCCAAGACGGGTGGGGAACGGTCTTGAAGGGCAATGGCTTTTGTGATGCCACACTTCCCCGCCCCGGACGTCGCATCGCGACGTCTCGACCCTCCCCATAAAGGGGAGAAAAGGTTCGGAAGAACTTTCTCGTCACCCAAACAAGCCATGTAACCACCATTTGGCCGGGGTTTCGGCACGGTATAATCCGGCGCGGAACAGCCAGACGCGCAGGCCCGTCTCGTCTTCGACGCGGTAATAGTCGCGCAGGCGGGCGGGATCGGCATCGTCGAGCGGCGCGCGCCACCATTCGCGGGCCAGCCGTTCGGGACCTTCGGCCAAGCGGACGCGGTGGGTACGGCCGCGCCATCGGAACAGGATCGGCGGGTCGTCGGGCACCGGCGCCACTACGTCGATCGGCTCGGGGCGACGAAACAGGCGCACCGGGCGCGGGCGCTCCGGATCCCATTTCTCCCCGACGAATCGCGACAGGGGCGGGCGCCGCGCGGACGCCCGTTCGGGGATGTGGCTGGGATGGGCCTGCGCGCGCCAGACGGCCGTGGCTCCGAGGCGGTTGGTGAGGCGATCCACCAAAGGCGCCAGGCCCTCTTCGGGGGCAATCTCGCGCGCATCGTCCAGCCGGCGTTGGCGAAACGACAGGGTTTCGACTTCATGCGCCGTCAAGGTGACGACTTCGACGCCAAAGCCCGGATCGACGGTTTCCAGGCGCGGCTGGAACAGGCGGGCGATGCGCGCGGCGTCACGACCCGGTAGGGCCAGACCGATAGTGAGCGTGCAAACCAACCCGTCAAGGCGGTGAAAGCCGATCTCGAACCGCCGCCCGCCCCGACCCTCCGCCTCCAGCCGGGCGCACAGCTTCAAAGCGATATCGCCGGTCACGCGAGTCATATCGTCGGGGGCGCTGATCGGGTCGCCGAAGGCCAGGCGAGCGAACCAGGGGCTAGGCGGGCGACGGAAGGTCAGGGCTTCGCGCACCCGGCCCATCGCCTGATCCAGCCGCAACACCACTTCGGGTCCGAACCGGCGGGTGAGTTGATCGCGCGGCAAGGCGGCGAGACGCCCGATCGTGGTCAGGCCCAGCCGCGTGATCTGCGTGGCAACCTGTGCGGTGAGACGCAAGGCCGCAACGGGCAGGGGAGCAAGGGCGGCGGCGACATCCCGCGGCGACACTATCGCCCGGTCTTTTGCGCAAAGGCCCGAGCCGAAATGCGCTACAGCCCAGGCGGCGCCGAGCGTCGGAGCAACCGCCGCGCGGGCGGGAATGCCGTTGGCGGCCAACCGCGCAATCAGATCGTCCAGCATCGCCGCCTCGCCGCCCCACAAATGAGCGACACCGGCGATATCCATGATCACGCCGTCGGGCGGGTCGACGGCGACGGCGGGAGAGAATCGGCTGCACCAATCGTTCAGGGCCGTTAGGGCCACGGCGTCCGCCACCGGATCGGCGTCGGCGGTGATAAGATCAGGCGCCAGGGCGCTCGCCGTGGTCGCTTTTTGCCCGATATACAGACCTAAACACGCCGCCGCCTCATCCACCGCCGTCAGACGTCGCGCGCCGCGCTCGTTAGCGACCAAGGCAAAGGGAGCGACCAAAGCACGGGACGCTCCTTCAGCCCGCGCGGCGGAAGGATGGCGGCGCTTCCAATTGGCGATCGCCCAACTCGGCGACCACACGCAAAGGATACGGTCCATCACTTTTCTCCATCATCCACTCTCCCAATTGCCCGCCCCGGCAGCGTTCGAGCCGCACTCGCCAGCGCGCCGCGCCGAGCCCAGGTTCTCCTGGCGCGGGTTCACTGGGTGCGGCGGCGACGATCCAGCGGGTGGCCGCCGCCGAGCCCGCCCCGCTTGGTTTGGCCGCGCCCCCGAACGGTCGCCGACGAATGACGAATCCGGCGGCGCCGTGCTTTTCGCAGGCCAGTTGCAGTCGCCGTCCGGCGATCAGATCGACATCACCCGCCTCGCCGATGGCGGCGGCGACTCCGGCGGTCCCCAGGGCGTCTTCCAACGCCGCCAAGGCCTGCGCCTCATCGCGGACGCACACCTGGATCAAGTGTTCGACGGGGAAATTTAAACTCGCCAGACCCGGCGCGTGCAGGTCGTCGCGCCGCATCACCCACACCACCGCGCCGTGGGCCGCCAGCGGCGTGGCGACGAGCGCGACAAAAGCGCCGGCCGCCGCCGCCGTCTCGATCTCTACCCCCTTACCCACCGCCTCGTGCCAGCGACCTAGCGGCAGCCCCCCGCCAGGCAAGGCGGCATCGATCCGCGCGTCACCGAACGCCAGAACGCCGCGGCCGCGCGCGCCGACCTCGAGTGCGGCGAGCTTTCCCCGCACCGCCAACAATTGCGCCTCGCGCGACATAAACCTTCAGACTCCATATGTTCTCTTTTTGTTCTAGATCGGAGTCGGCGAGAGTCAAGCGAGGTCTAATACCGCGGATGTCCCATCGGCCTCTTGACGCCATTGGCGGTTATGCGGGACGAATGAGACGTCCGCCTTCCAGGATAACGCCAAAAACACCAACAGAGCGACAGCCCCCACGTTAGGAAAGCCGGCGACGGCCAAGGCGATGAAGGCTAGAACGCTTAAAGTCCGCGTCCGCATCCCGGCGGCTGTCAAA
>JANXWN010000348.1 GCA_025351125.1 Caulobacteraceae bacterium
GCGAGGGCGCCCAGCGCGCTGGACATGCGGTGATTCTGTTAGTCGGCGACGAACCCTATTTCACACCGTTGGGGTTTGCGCGGGCACGGCGGGTGATCATGCCCGGACCGGTGGACCCACGTCGTGTCTTGACGTTGGCGCTGCGCCCAGGCGCGGACGAAAATCTTGAGGGCCTCGTAAAAGCGCGAGCGATCCTTCCGTGAAAGAACCCACCACGGCGCGTCGCGCCCGTGCACAGGTGATCGCGGCGGCGCTGGGATGTCGCCAGAAAATCACTGTAACGGAACGGGACTGTTCTTCGACGGCCAAAATCATAGGCACGACGAGACGCAAACCTCGACGGACGGCACCCATTGGCTGACCCAATCGAGCGGCGACGAGCAGCACCGCTGGTAACGCCTTGAGCCGGAGCCGTCGCGCGCCTAACTGTCGGAGTATGACGGACGCGCGGCAGGCCAACGGACTGGACGGTGTGATCGCGGCGGCGAAACAAGCGCCCGGGCGCGGCTTGCCCCCGGTGCATCTGTGGCATCCGACGCACTGCGGCGAGATTGATATCGTCATCAAGAAAAACGGTCTGTGGTTCCACGAGGGAACGCCGATCGGGCGGGAGGCCCTGGTGCGGCTGTTCTCCACAGTTTTGCGCAAGGATCCCGACGGATTTGTCTTGGTTACGCCGGCGGAAAAACTGTCGATCACCGTCGAAGACGCGCCGTTTATCGCCGTGCGAGTCGACTGCATTGCGGACTCGGCCTCCGGCGAAACCCTGCGGTTCACCACCAACGTCGGCGACGTGGCGGATGCGGGACCCGGTCACGCCATCCGAGTCGAAATCGATGCCACAACCGGGGAGCCGCGGCCTTATATTCATATCCGCGCTGGACTGGAGGCCTTGATCGCGCGACCGGTGTTTTATGAATTGGCGGCCATGGCGACGGAACGCCTGACGCCCGACGGCCCGATAATGGGGGTGATGTCGCGAGGCGCTTGGTTCGCGGTCGGGCCGCCGGGGGGCCCTGAAGCGTGACGGGTCCCGCTGAATCGGCCAAGCTTCGCGCATGGATTTCCGGTCACCTCGATCCCTTGGAACAAGGCGCGGCGCCCAGTTGGGGCGTACGGTCGGATTTTGATCTGGACCCCCATCTCGCCCCCGTCAATTTGGACCCCCTGGCCGCCGCCGCCGTGTTGATCGGTTTGGTGGAGCACCCGCACGGTCTGTCGGTGATCCTCACGCGCCGCTCCGATACGCTGCGGCGCCATACCGGTCAGGTCGCCTTGCCGGGCGGCCGGTGCGATGCGGGCGAGGCGCCGTGGGAGACCGCCTTGCGCGAGGCGCAGGAAGAGATCGGCCTCGACCCGGCCCTCGTCACCTTGGCGGGCTTATCGACGCCCTATCGCACCGGCACGGGCTATCACGTGATTCCGGTGGTCGGCTTCATCGCGCCGGGCGCGCCGCTCAAAGCCAATCCGCACGAGGTCGCCGATATTTTCGAAACGCCGTTCGGCTTTTTGATGGATCCCGTGAACCACCAACAGCGCGAAGGCGTCGCGCCGTCCGGCGAAACGCGCCGATTCTATGCGATGACCTGGGAAGACCGGCTTATTTGGGGAGCGACGGCGGGAATGCTGCGGGCGCTTTATGATCGATTGTATGGAGCCGCCCTTGCCTGACGCCCTACTGCGGCAAGCCTGGATGACGAACGCGGGCACCGCCCAGGTGATGGACGCCTTGGCGCGCGTCGGGGGCGAGGACGCCGCGCGCTTCGTCGGCGGTTGCGTGCGCAATGCGCTGTTGCGGCGGCCGGTCGCCGACATCGACATCGCCACTGTTTTAGCGCCGGAGGTCGTGGTCTCGGCGCTGCAGGCCGCGGGTCTCAAGGCCATTCCCACGGGCTTGGCGCACGGAACGGTCACGGCGGTCGCCCAAGGTCGCCCGTTTGAGATTACCACCTTGCGCCGCGATATCGAGACCGATGGTCGCCACGCCGTGGTCGCCTTTACCGATGACTGGCGGGAAGACGCCGCGCGTCGCGATTTCACGCTTAACGCCCTCTACGCCGACCGCACCGGCGCGGTGTTCGACCCCACCGGCGAGGGCCTCGCCGACTTGCGCGCCGGCGACATTCGATTCGTCGGTGACCCGGGCGCGCGCATTACCGAAGACGCCTTGCGCATTATGCGCTTCTTTCGCTTCTTCGCTTTCTACGGTCGCGGAGAGCCGGACGGCGCTGCGCTGGCGGCCTGCTCCGAGCACCACAGCCTGGTCGCCACCCTCTCCGTCGAGCGGATCGCCAAGGAATTGTTGACGCTCTTGGCCGCTGATGATCCGCGCACGGCAGTGCGATTGATGGCGCGAACCGGCGTGCTGGGCGCGGCTTTGCCAGAGGCCCGCGGCCTCGCCGCCTTCAACGCCCTGGTCACGATAGAAACCGAGCAATTATTCACCTGCGACCCCTTATTGCGTCTCGCCGCGCTCTTGCCGCATGACCCGATCGTCGGTTTGGCGACCGCGACACGACTGCGGTTGTCGAGTGCGCAACGCGACCGTCTCGAGGCCGCCCTTGGAGTCGACCCTCGGCTGGTTTCGTGGATGAGCCCCCGGGAAACCCGCCGTGCGGTTTGGCGATTGGGCGCGGCGGCCTTCGCTGATCGCGCCATGCTCGCCTGGGCCGCCTCTGACCGTCCCGCCGCCGCGACGCAATGGCGCGCCCTCTTGCCAATGGCCCAGACTTGGCCCCGTCCGACTTTCCCGCTGAGCGGCGAGGAGGTCGTCGCCGCCGGCGTGCCACGGGGGCCCCTGATCGGCGCCGTGATGCGCGACATCGAAGCTTGGTGGATCGATCAGGACTTCCCCGACGACAAACTCTCGCTCATCGAGCGGCTGAAGGCGGTGGCGCAAGGGATGGCCTACTAGGTCGGCGGCGCGCCGGGGCAATCGGCGCGCGCGCTTGGCGAAGGCCGATTGGAACGCCCGCGACGGCCGCCGACGCAACGCGGTCAGTGGGCCTCGCGCGCCCCGCCGATTCGCCCTATGCCTCGCGGATGGCCTCCTCCGCCGGACCTGAAATCGAGCGTCTCATCGCCCTCCTCGCCAAGCTGCCGGGGCTGGGGCCGCGTTCCGCGCGACGGGCGACGCTGATGCTGCTTAAAAAGCGCGAACAATTGCTGGCCCCGTTAAGCCAAGCCCTTGCCGACGCTTCCGCGCGCGTTTGCACCTGCACGACGTGCGGCGCGCTGGACACCTCCGATCCGTGCGCTATTTGCGCGGACGCGTCGCGCGATCAGACCTTGATCTGCGTGGTCGAGGAGGTCGGTTCGATCTGGGCCATGGAGCGCGCGCACGCGTTTCGCGGACGTTATCACGTGCTCGGCGGGCTACTTTCGGCGCTGGACGGCATCGGCCCGCAATCGCTGCGCATCGCCGCGTTGGTCGGCCGCGCCGCCGACGAGGCCGTCGCCGAAGTTATTCTCGCCTTGCCCGCCACGGTGGACGGCCAAACCACGGCGCACTATGTCGCCGACCGCCTAGCGGACGCCGGCGTCAAGATCACCATGTTGGCCCGCGGGGTTCCCGTCGGCGGCGATTTGGATTGGCTGGACGACGGCACCATCGCCCAGGCGATGCGGGCGCGACGGCCGGCGTAAGCGCGCGTTCTTAAATCGCCTTTTCGTAGATCGTATAGATCTTGTTGATCCGACCGTTGATCGCTTCGGCGACCGAGCGCATTGGCCCGTTGTCTTCCAGCACCCAGCCGAACTCTCCGCGAGACGCGCCGAATTTGGCGACCGCGTCGCGGCGGATGAATTCGATCATCATAAAAGCCAATTGGCTCGCCAGCCGCGTACCCTGATGTTTCTTGACCACGCCCATCAGCGGCACGCGCATCGTGCGCACCTTCGGCGCGCGTAGCCACAGCAGGAGTTTGGCCCAGTTGATCGGCAACAGCGACCCGCCGAATGCCGCGATCTTTTCGTTCAGATTCGGCAGGGTGATCATGAACGCAATGGGTTCGCCCTCGTATTCGGCCACGCGGATCAGGTCTTCATACACGATGGCTTTGAGTTTATGCCCCGCATAGACGATCTCGGCGTCGGTAAAGGGGACGAAGCCCCAATTGCCCGACCACGCGTCGTTGAGAATGCGCAGGATCAGGGTCGCCTCGCTGTCGAACCGGCGCTTATCGACCCGGCGGATGACGATCTTGCGATTGCGTTCGCCGGACGCCACGATACGCTGAACGATGTCGGGAAAGCCGGTATCGATCGGCAATTCATAGGTTAAAAGCGCCTTGGCCGGACGGTAGCCGAGGTTTTCGATCCACGCCTGATAGGCGGCGCTGTTGTGGCCCATCATGACCGTTGGCGGATGATCGAAGCCCTTTGTCAGTAGGCCCGGTTCGTCCCACATTGCCAAGCTTATCGGTCCAATAGCGCGCGTCATGCCCTTGGCGCGCAGAGTTTGTTCGGCGCGCCCAAGCAGGGCGGCGGCGACCGGCGCGTCTTCCGCCTCGAGCAAACCCCAATTCCCGGCGCCCGGACCCATGCCCAGTTCGGCTGGCTGCGCCGTCGCCAAATGGTCGACGTGCGCGGAAATCCGCCCCACCACGCGGCCGTCGCGCATCGCCAGGAACAAGTCGGCCTCGCCATGCTCGAACCAAGGATTTTTCCCCGGCGTGATCAGTCCGTGCGCCTCGTCCTTCAAAGGGGCCACCCAATTGGGATCGTTGGCGTAGAGACGATACGGAAGGTCGACGAAGGCCGTGCGATCCGCCTTGGATTCGACCGCGCGAATGGCCAGACTCATCGCCTCGCTCCTTCACCCCTGGACGCGTATCGTCCCGACGTGGGCTTAAGGCTTTAGGGGAAGTACGGTCAATGCCCGGCCGGCAACCCGCCCTTTTCCTCTACGCCGACTCCGCTTAAGAACGCAGCATGAACACGCCGACGCTCCTCCTCCTCCTCCTGCTCGGCCTGTTGGCCGGGGCGATGGCGGTGTGGGCGATGGCGGAGCGGGGGCGGGCCGGACGCGCGGAGGTGAGGGCGTCAATGCTGGAAGTTCAAGCCGTGGCGGGCGTGGACTTGCTGAAAGCTCAGGCGGCGGCGACGGCGGGATCGGTGGCCGACGAACTGGTTAAGCGGGCGGGAGAAACCTTCGCTGCGCAGGACCGGATGGCGCAGGTCAAGCTGGAGGCCCAGCTGAAACCCGTGGCCGACAGCCTCGAGAAATTTCAGGCTCAGGTGACGGCCGCCGAAAAGGCCCGCGCCGAAGAAGCCGGCGGGCTGAAGGCGCAGATCGAGCAATTGTTGCGCGCCTCGGCCGCGACCCAGGACGAGG
>JANXWN010000385.1 GCA_025351125.1 Caulobacteraceae bacterium
AGCCGTGCGCGATGGCTCGTTTCAGGACAAGTAAGCGCGATAGCGATCCATTCATCCATCGTTTTGCCGGTGTCGCGCTCCCGTCCGGCGCGCAGCGAGGCGAACCATTTCTTCTGGCGTTCGGTGAGATTGGCTTGGTCCATGGTCGGCGCCCCGCGGCCTTGTTAGGAAGACGAACGGACATACGGGAGATTTCAGCGGATGAGCCTCGACGGTCGATACGATCCCGAAAACATTTTCGCCAAGATCGTGCGCGGCGAAATTCCCGCCGCCACGGTGTTCGAAGACGTCGACACCCTAGCCTTCATGGACGCGTTTCCGCAAGCGCGCGGGCATAGTCTGGTGATCCACAAGCGTTCCGCCGCCCGCAATCTCCTCGACATCGACCCCGCCGACCTCGCCGCCGTTATGACCACCGTCCAACGTGTCGCCCGCGCGGTCCGCGCCGCTCTGAGCCCGGACGGCCTCGTGGTTACCCAATTCAACGGCGCCCCAGCGGGACAGACGGTGTTCCACCTGCATGTGCATGTCATACCCCGATGGAACGACATCGCGCTGGGCCGTCACGGCGAAGGCGGTATGGCGGAGGCGAGCGCGTTGAAGACGTTGGCGGCAATGATCGCGGAGCGGATCGAATGACCCGCGCCCCGGCGACAACGCCTGTCCGACCGCGCCTAGCCGACTAACGCCGGCTCGCCCGCGTCCTCGACAGTCTTCGCCGCGGGGGCGATTTTCTCGTCGATATCGAAGGTAAGCTTGCCGTCTTTCAAGCCGACCTTGACGTGACCGCCCTTGGCCAAACGTCCGAATAATATGTCGTCGGCCAACGGGCGCTTGATCTGTTCTTGAATCACGCGACCGAGCGGTCTGGCGCCATATAGCTCATCGAAGCCGTTCTTCGCCAGCCAATCGATGGCGTCGTCGGTGGTCTCTATCGTTACATGACGGTCGGCCAGTTGCGCCTCGAGTTGCAGGATAAATTTTTGCACGACCAGTCGGATCACCTCCGGCGTCAACGCCTTGAAGGTCACGATAGCATCAAGCCGGTTGCGGAATTCGGGAGAAAACAGCTTCTTTATCGCCTCCTCGTCCTGCCCCTCCATCCTCCCGCGTCCGAAACCGATGGAATTGCGCTGGCCGTCGGCGGCGCCGGCGTTGGTGGTCATGATCAGGATGACGTTCCTGAAATCGACCTTCTTGCCGTTGGCGTCGGTCAGCACGCCATGATCCATGACCTGCAACAGAATGTTGTACACATCCTGGTGAGCCTTTTCGATTTCGTCGAGCAAGATCACCGCGTGCGGGTGCTGATCGACGGCATCGGTCAACAGGCCGCCTTGATCAAATCCTACATAGCCCGGAGGCGCGCCGATCAAGCGGCTGACCGTGTGTCGCTCCATGTATTCGCTCATGTCAAAGCGAAGCAGTTCAATGCCGAGGGTCAGGGCCAGTTGTTTGGCGGTCTCGGTCTTGCCGGTGCCGGTGGGACCGGAAAACAGATAGGACCCGATCGGCTTGTCGGCGTCGCGCAATCCGGCACGCGCCATCTTCATGGCGCTCGACAGTTGCTCGATGGCCACCGTTTGGCCGAACACCGCGGCGGTGAGATCGGTTTGCAGCTGCCGCAGCGATTCGGTGTCGGACTTCGACACCGATTTGGGCGGGATGCGGGCTATTTTGGAGACGACGATTTCCACCTCCTTGAGGCCGATAACTTTTTTGCGCTTGGCTTCCGTCAGCAACATTTGCGAGGCCCCGGCTTCGTCGATCACGTCGATCGCCTTGTCAGGCAGTTTGCGGTCGGTGATATATTTCGCCGACAACTCCACGGCCGCCTTGATCGCCTCGCCGGTGTATTTGAGTTTGTGAAAGTCCTCGTAATAACTTTTCAGCCCCTTGAGGATTTTAATGGTGTCGGCCACCGACGGTTCGTTGACGTCGATTTTCTGGAACCGCCGGACGAGCGCGCGATCCTTTTCGAAGTGCTGACGAAACTCTTTGTAAGTGGTCGAGCCCATGCATTTTAGCGTACCCGAAGCGAGCGCCGGCTTGAGCAAATTGGACGCGTCCATCGCTCCGCCGCTGGTGGCGCCTGCGCCGATTACCGTGTGGATTTCATCAATGAACAGGATAGAGCCGGCGTGATTTTCCAGCTCTTTGATGACTTGTTTGATGCGCTCCTCGAAATCGCCGCGATAACGCGTGCCGGCGAGTAGAGACCCCATATCAAGGCTGAAAATCGTGCATTTGGCCAAAACCTCGGGCACTTGTTGATCGACGATCATCCGCGCCAATCCTTCGGCGATGGCGGTCTTGCCAACACCGGGGTCGCCCACCAGCAAGGGATTGTTTTTGGTGCGGCGGCACAGAATCTGAATGCACCGCTCCACTTCCGCGGTGCGTCCGATCAACGGGTCGACCTTGCCCTGTTTGGCTTTCGTATTGAGATTAACGCAGTAAGCTTCGAGCGCATCGCCCCCGGTTTTGACGGTCGGCTTTTCGTCTTCGTCGCCAGCGCCTTTCGTGGCGCGCACCTCGGAAGCGCCGGCCTTTTTCGCAATGCCGTGAGCGATGAAGTTCACTGCGTCATAACGGGTCATTTCCTGCTGCTGCAGGAAATAGGCCGCGTGGCTTTCGCGTTCGGAAAAGATCGCCACCAAGACATTCGCGCCGGTGACGTCGTCGCGACCTGACGATTGCACATGAATCACCGCCCGCTGGATCACCCGCTGAAACCCCGCCGTCGGCTTGGCCTCCTCTCCGTCATCGACAATTAGCGATTTGAGATCGGAATCGACATACGAGGCCAAGCTTTTTTTGAGTTTGGCGAGATCGACGTCACAAGCGGTCATCACGCCCGCGGCGTCGACGTCGTCGATCAGCGACAACAACAAGTGCTCAAGCGTCGCATATTCGTGCTTGCGCTGATTCGCGTAGGCGACCGCGCGGTGCAGCGATTCTTCGAGATTGGGTGAAAACGACGGCATGGACGACCTCTCAATCTTTTTCCATGGTGCACTGTAAGGGGTGTTGATGGCGCCGCGCCGCCTCGATCACTTGCGCGACCTTGGTTTCCGCCACCTCATAGGTAAACACTCCACAAACACCGACACCATTCTGGTGGACGTGTAACATTATTCGCAGCGCACTCTCGCGAGATTTATTGAAAAATCGCTCAAGAACGTAAGTCACAAACTCCATCGGCGTATAGTCGTCATTGAGAATCAAGACGCGATACATGGCAGGTTTCTGGGTCTTGGTCTTCGTCTGAGTGACGACGGCCGTCCCGGTTCCGATGGTCGTATTGCCTTGTCGTTCCGCCACCACGGCTCTCCACGCGGCGAAGCACCTGCTTCGCAGCACGATTAGATATGGAAACTTCCGTGCATTGGAAGGGCTAGTTTGATGTGAACCGCGAAAGAAGGTGCAAATGATCGCCTTTTCACCGTCGTAAGCTACGCCCGCTGACGACGGCGTCGTCCCCAAACCGGCCGCGCAGACTGTCCATCGTCCGTTCGCTCTCTAGCGCACGCGCCTCGCCGCTCGAGAAAAAATCGAGACCCGCATCCGCTTCAGTGCGCAGGTCGGCGAGGCCAACGCCGATAAGGCGATAAGCGAGGCGGCCGGTTTGCGGGCGCAACAATTCGCGGGCCACGACAAAAACGGTCTTGGCGGTCTGCGTCGGCGCGGGTAGCGCGCGGCGGCGGGTGATGATGTGAAAATTCGAATCGCGCAATTTAAGTACGACGACGCCGGCGACAAAGGTTTCACGTCTCGCAAGCCGTGCGACGCGCTCGCACAGCGGCCATAACTGCTGTTCCAAGGCGGCGAGGTCGCGCAAATCGTCGTTAAAAGTGGTTTCGGCGCTGATACTTTTACGGTTCTGCGCCGGATCCACGGGGCGATGATCCTCGCCGACCGCCAATTTCGCCAGCCGCAAGCCGTGAACACCGAATCGGCGAGCCAAATCCGCGACCTCCGCGCGCGCCAAACCGCCAACTGTCGGAAAACCCGCATCGATCAGCTTTTGTGAGAGCACGGG
>JANXWN010000415.1 GCA_025351125.1 Caulobacteraceae bacterium
GTTCGTTTATTGGCGTCTCGTAGAGGACTCGAACCTCTGACCCCCGGTTTAGGAAACCGATGCTCTATCCTGCTGAGCTAACGAGACGGGCGGAGTCTTCTTACGACCGTGGGCGACGGCAGACAACGCGCGCGGCGCTCACGTGTTACCGACGGCTCAGCAAGAACAACGCCGCCTCCGCCCGCCAATTTTCGATCGGGGCGGCCGGGTTGATCGGCCGGGCTGGCTTGCCGTCGGCCAGGGCGGCGCTGGCCTCGATGTGGAAACCAAGATCGTCGCACAAGCCGACAAAATCTCGCACCGTGCACAGATGGATATTCGGCGTGGACCACCAAGGATCGGGCAGGACGCCGGTAACCGGCATACGGCCATGCAGCATCAGATCGAACCGAGCGCGCCAGTGGCCGAAATTCGGGAGAGAGACGACCGCCCGCTCGCCGATGCGCAACAACTCTCCTAAGACGTGTCGCGGGTTTTCCACCGCCTGCAGAGTCTGCGACAAAATCACGTAGTCGAAGGCCTGAGCGGCGAAATAGTCGAGGTCGCGGTCCGCGTCGCCCTGCATCACCGACAAGCCGCGCGCCAAACAGGCCGACACCCCTTGCGGACTTATCTCGATTCCGCGCCCGTCGACGTGGTTATCCCTGACCAAAAGCTCCAACAGGGCGCCCTCACCGCAGCCGACGTCGAGGACGCGCGATCCAGGCCGCACCAGACGCAGAATTTCGGCGAAATCGGGCCGGATCGTCGGCGCCGTCATGCGATGTCTCGCGCGGCCGCGGCGGCGGTCAAAAAGCCGCCGAGCGCGTCGTGAAACACCGGCTCGTCCAACAAAAAGGCGTCGTGGCCCTTATCGCTGTCGATCTCGACGAAACTCGCCCGCGCGCCGACGGCATTGAGGGCGCGAACGATGGCGCGACTTTCGACGGTGGGATACAGCCAGTCGGAGGTGAACGAAAAGACGCAGAACCGCACGTCACGGGCGGCGCGGAATGCCTCGGCTAAAACCCCGCCGTGCGCGGCCGCCAGATCGAAGTAGTCGAGCGCGCGGGTGATATAAAGATAGGAGTTGGCGTCGAATCGATCGACGAAGCTGGCGCCCTGATGGCGCAGATAGCTTTCGACCTGAAAGTCGGCGTCAAAGCCCCACGACAAGCCGTCGCGCTGCAATTCGCGCCCGAATTTACGCTGCAGGGCGGCTTCGGACAAATAGGTGATGTGCGCGGCCATGCGCGCCACGGCCAAGCCCTTTTCCGGTCTCGCGGCCCCCGCGCCATAGGCGCCGCCGCGCCAGTCGGGATCGGCCATGATCGCTTGGCGACCGACCTCGTGAAAGGCGATGTTCTGCGCCGAATGGCGAGGCGCGGCGGCGATGCAAACCGCCGCGAACAGGCGTCCGGGATAGTCCGCCGCCCACTGCAGGACTTGCATCCCGCCCATCGAACCGCCCACGACCGCGAACAGACGCTCGATTCCCAGGGCCGCGACCAGCATGGCCTGCCCGCGCACCATGTCCGCGAGCGTGATGACCGGAAAAGTCAGTCCCCATGGCGCGCCGCTCGCCGGATTGATCGACGACGGCCCGGTGCTTCCCATGCAGCCACCAATCACATTGCTGCAGATAATAAAGTAGTTTTGCGGATCAATCGGCCTTCCCGCCCCGACGAGATGCTCCCCCCAACCCCGACGGCCGGTTAGCGGATGGTTAGACGCCACATATTGGTCGCCCGTCAGGGCGTGGCATACAAGGACGGCGTTTGAGCCTTCTGGATTGAGGCGCCCATAGGTTTTGTAGGCAATTTCCAAGCCATCGATCTGCCCGCCGGACTCCAGGCGCAAGGGCGCGTCGGCGGGAAAAGCCATCACCCCGCCCCCCTCCTCGTTCATCGTCTTAGCCGTCGGATCATCGCGCATGGCCCGACCTTAGGACCGTCAAAGCGTTGGGCTGTCAATGCGCCGTTCCGGGCGTCGTGGTGACGGTCGAACGGGCCCAGCGCTGTTGCAGGAGCATCGCCGAGGTCGAAAAAGTGACCTTAGCCTTT
>JANXWN010000439.1 GCA_025351125.1 Caulobacteraceae bacterium
ATGGCGGCCAAGCTCTCGCCGCCCAGGGAAGGCGACGGCGCCCCCAGTCCGTCGGCCACACGGTTTAGTTCCGCCCGTAGCCGCCGTGGACTGGAAAACGCCCGCGTCAGGCGCGCCGCGAGGGGCGGCGCGAGATCCAACGCACCGACGAAGGCGGCGAATAGACCGATATCGCCCAACAACAAGGTGAGGTCGTCACGCCCGCCGGCGACGGAGGCCCGCCACGCTACGGCGGCCATCTCGGCGTCGGCCATTGCAGGATCGCCCGGTTCAAACGCCTCAACGCCCAGCTGCGGAAATTCCTCGGCCCGTTCGACCCCGCGTGGCGCGACGCGAAACACATGGCCGCTATAGACGTAGCGGCCGCTCGCTCGCCCGCTTTCGATATGCGCCTGGACGGCGGGCAAGGTGAAGTCGGTGCGCAAACACGCCTCCGCTCCGCCGCTAGCCTGCACGATAAACAGCCGCTCGCGCAGGGTTTCACCCGCGATATCGAGCAGCAAGCCCAAGGGCTGCAGCACCGGGGCGTCCAGCACATGCGCCGCGGTTTCCAAAAACGGTGCTTGAATGGCGGCCAGGACGTCTGTCGGAACGGGGGCTTCAAGTTTCATTCGGGCCGCTCTCGACGATGCGACGCACCGCCGCCACGAAGTCAGCGCGGGGCGCGGTGATTTGGCCTGGACGGTCTTCACGCCAAGCGCGATTGTCCCCAACCCCCGCGGCCAATTGGCGGCCAAGATCAAGATCCTTAATCGTCACGGTTCCCGCCGCCAGTTCGTCGCCGCCGACGATTACAGCCGCCGGGGCGCCTCGCCGGTCGGCATATTTCATCTGCGGCCTCATGCCGGACGTGCCGAGATAGACTTCCGCCGCGATGCCGGCGGCGCGCAACTCGGACGCCATAGCGAAATATTCGCCCATTTGCGCATTATCAAGGGCGAGCACGACCACCGGTCCGCGGGCGGATTTGGCCGCCGCGCCGCTCGCCGCCAATGCGGCGGCCAAACGCGAGACACCGAAGGAAAAGCCGGTGGCGGGTGTGCGCTGGCCGGTGAACCGGGCGACCAGATCGTCATAGCGACCGCCCCCGCCGATCGCCCCAAACCCGCCGCCTTCTCCCGTCTTTAGATTGATCTCCGCCTCAAACACCGCGCCAGTGTAATATTCCAGACCACGCACCACCGACGGTTCGAACATCGCCTGACCTTCATGGACGCCCAGGCGCGTCAAGGCTTCGCCGATCTTGTCCAGTTCCGCGAGACCCTCATCGCCCTCAACCGAGCCGCCGACCACGCCGGCCAATCGGTCCAGCGTCGCCTGACGCCCGCCGCCTCCCGCGCCGAGATAGGCCAACACCGATTGGATGGCGGGCGCGGCCAGCTCCGCCCCCTTGGTAAATGCGCCCGACTCGTCTTTGCGTCCGGCGCCCAGCAAATACGTCACCCCCTCGAGGCCGAGCCGGTCGAGTTTGTCAACGGCGCGCAACACGGCCAGTTTTTGCCGACTGTCGACCACGCCCGCCGCGACCAAGAGTCCGTCCAATAGTTTGCGGTTGTTGATTTTAAGCGTGCACGCCCCCGCCGGCAGCCCGGCGGCGGCATAGCCCTGCACCGCCATGGCGATAATTTCGGCGTCGGCCTCCGGCCGCTCCGAGCCGACCGTATCGGCGTCGCACTGCATAAACTCCCGATAGCGACCCGGCCCCGGCTTTTCGTTACGCCATACCGGCCCAAAGGCGTAACGCCGAAAAGGCTTGGCCAAAATATCCCAATGCTCCGCCGCGAACCGGGCCAGCGGGGCGGTCAAGTCATAGCGCAGGGCGATCCACTGTTCGTCGTCGTCCTGCAATGCGAACACCCCGTCGTTGGGGCGGTCGGCGTCCGGCAGGAACTTGCCCAGTGCGTCGGCATATTCAAACGCCCCGGTCTCGAGCCGTTCAAAGCCGAAGGACTCATACACCGCCGCCACGGCGTCGAGAATTTTGCGCTCGGCGACCAGAGCCGGCGCCCGGCGATCTACAAACCCACGCGGGGCGCGCGCCTTGGGGCGAAAAAACTCATCCGTCGTCATGGCGCGGCGATTAGAGGGTTGCGGCGGCGAGGTCTAGAGTTTCAGTGACGCGGCGATAGTCCCGCCGCGGCGTCGGCGTGACATTTTCGAGGACCCGCACAACGCCGCGAAACGGGTGGTCGCGCGTCGCGCGGGTCACCGGTGCAAGCCTCCAAGGACCAAAAACACCAAATCTGTCCTGTTCCGGATCGGTTAGGAGATTTTCGCCGCAGCGCGTGACTTGCGCTGTGATAGCGCCATTTTTTTAGAGGGCAGTCTGCGCGGGATGGTCGCTGGATCAGCCAACCCAAGGAAATTTAAACGCAAACTAGCCGGCCGGGCTTCGCCGCCCAACCATCGGCGCGCATTGTCTGCGCGAAACGGCCAATAGCGTCGTCAAATTTTGGCAGGAGAATGCCTCGGGACGAGGTCAAGGCGGCCGCCCGCGGCCGTTCGGCTCTGAAACCGAGGTCGCGCCAAGGTCGGGGATCGATCTGGCGCCGATGCAGTCCGAGGCTTTCGGCGACAATGAGCGCGAAGTCGGCCCAAGTTACCGCATGGTTGCTGCTGAGATTCCACAACCCGGTTTCGCCATCCATCAGCAAATCCAAAACGGCGTTGACGAGATCGGGAACGTAGGTCGGTGAAACCGTGAGGTCGCTTGCCGCCTCCATCCTCTCGCCGGCGGCAAGTCGACGCGCGACCGCGACCGCGAAATTATGCGAATCGAAGGGCGAAAAAAACGCCGACGTGCGGATCGTGAGCGTTTTTCCGCCCAGGTCATTCAGTTTCGCCTCGGCTTTCGCTTTACTGTGGCCGTAGACGTTAAGGGGGTTGGGTAAATCATCTTCGACGTAGGGCGCGGTCTTGCCGCCGTCGAAAACAAGGTCGCTGGAGAAGCTGACACACGGGATGTCAAAGGCTTGGCAAATCGCCGCCAATCTAACACAGCCATCCGTGTTCGCTTCAAAACACGCGTTTTGCTCTAGCTCCGCATCGTCCACGCGCACCCAGCCCGCGGCGTTGATCACAGCCCAAGGCCGGTGGCGCGCGATCGCGGCCTCGATCGACGTTTGGGCGTCCAGCGAGAGAGCGGAGCGATCGGTCAGGACATAATCGAGTGCGCGGCGCCGACATGCGCCGGCAATGGCCTGCCCCAAGGTCCCGGTCGCGCCGGTGATCAAAATGGGCGATACTGCGGGCTTGGACCGGCTCTGAAGGTTTTGGTCTTGAGAGCTTTCGTCTTGAGAGGGGGAAACGTTCACCGCATCATCCGCGGCGTGCCCAAGCCTAATATCGCGGCGCCACCATCCCGTCCCGCCGTGAACCGCGTACGGCAAGGGCGGCCCCGGCGTCGTCAGCGATCTGACCGCCGCCGCCAAAATTGTGGCCCGCGGCTTTTCTCCTCGGACATCGAAAACGCCGCTTTCGTAACATCCGTCGGCGCGGGTGACTAAGCTGTTCCAGTCGAATGCGCCAAGGAGAGACCAGACGGTAACAGCCTCGATATCGAGGCCGCCGGCAGCCAGGCGCGCGGCGATTTGCCACCCTTCAATGAGCCAGCGCAATTGCTCTTCGCGGGTGCAGCTCAGATGGCTTTCGGTCACCGCCAAGCGAATGGCGTATCGCGCCCAGGCCTCGGTCAACGCCCCTTCGAGACCAGCGGGCGCCTTAGCCGCGGCGCGGACGGCCGCGACGTCGGCGAAGCGCACCGAATCGTTTCCGCCGACCGACGTGGCGGGATAATTTTGCCACCGGTGATCAAGAAATCGGTCGCTGGTCACGTAATGGTTGACGCCCAAAACATCAGGTGGACAGGGATCGTCCGCGATCGCCGCCAAACGATCCGAAAACCCCATCCGGGCCAGTCGATCCCAGAAATAATGTTGCGGGGTAACGCGTCCGCACAGCAAATCCCAGGTCATCCAACGACGCTCATTGTCGTGTGTCGCCTGGTGGTTAGCGGGGGCGGTCGAATAGGTTCGACCAAAATCTTCGGTTTGAATTAAGCGCGCGTGAGGATTGACCGTCCTGATTTGGCGCATCGCCATGCGGATCGCGTCGATTTGATTGAGCAAGGCGGTCCAAAAGGAGTGCTCATCGGCGTGATGAGGATACCAATGGCCGTAGAGCGCCGAAAAACGCGCTGTCGTCAGCGGTTCATTGACGGGTGTCCAATCTCGAATGTGCGGATAACGTTCCGCCGCCGCGCGCGCGTATTTCGCCAAGCCCGGAGCGAAGCCGTCGTCCAATAGGTGCGTGTAACGCGGGCCCGAGCCGTGATGAACCAGTCCGCCGACAACCCGCATGCCGAGTTGTTCAATTTTTCTTAGACGCGCGTCGGTCCAGCGCCAATCGTATGCTTCGGGGTCATTTGGCGCGATCCGCTCCCAGAGAATCGGGTAGCGAAGCGCCGCCAGGCCTAAGTCCGCGAAGAGTTCCAGGTCCGACTGTCGCGCATGATGACCGCTTAAGACGGTCTGGTCTGTGAAACGGTCGCCCACTCTGTTGACGGTGCATTCGTGGCCGCCCCACACTTCCATTGAGCCGACACTCCTAATCTCTACCGACGATGACCATAGTGTCGTGGCGTTAACTCTCCCCCCCTCGCGTAGTTCCGTAGGTGTGAATTGGGGAAAAACGCTCGCCTTCGGTCAACGAGCCTCGAGCCGCCCGCCTTGCTCGGACGCCGAGCAGCAAAACGCCTGGCGCCCGATTTCCGCTGGAACGGTTTGCGAGCAACGGCGTTCGATGTTGGCCAAGCCTTGACGGAGGAGTTGTCCATGCAAAAGACGCCGTTGCGAATTTCTAACCCGGCCCGGTCAGTAACGACCAGCAAGTTTGTACATGTTAAACCGACATTAATTTGCTTCTCGCACCTCCGCTGGGATTTTGTCTATCAGCGTCCGCAACACCTAATGTCACGGTTCGCCCGCGATCGGTCTGTTGTTTATTGGGAAGAACCAAAAATCGTCGAAGCGTTAGGCGAACCGAAGTTGATTATTCATAGGTGCGCGAAAAGCGGCGTTTTGGTTGCCGTACCCAACATTCCGGATGGGCTAACCGCCGATCAACAACAGTCGATGCTGCGGTCTCTTCTCGATAGTTTTTTACGCACCCAATCCGGCGATCTCATCCGCTGGTACTACACGCCCATGATGCTGAATTTTTCACGCCATCTTTCAGCGGCGTGCACTGTTTACGACTGTATGGATGAACTCGCCAATTTTCGCTTCGCTCCGCCTAATTTAGTCGACCTTGAACGAGAACTTTTAATTGCTGCCGACGTCGTGTTCACCGGCGGTTACAGTCTGTACGAGGCAAAACGCGAGCAGCATCATAATATTCACCCGTTTCCTTCCAGTGTTGATCGTGCGCATTTCGCTACTGCCCGCACGGCCTGCATCGACCCGGTCGATCAGCGCCACATCCCCTTTCCGCGTTTTGGGTTTTATGGCGTGATCGACGAGCGTATCGATCTTGCCTTGCTTACCGCTATGGCGGACGCCCGGCCGGAGTGGAGTTTGGTGCTGGTCGGTCCGGTCGCGAAGATCGATCCGGCTAGCCTGCCGCAACGCGCCAATATTTTCTATCTGGGGGCCAAACCCTACGGCGAGCTTCCCCAGTATTTGGCAGGCTGGCAGGTGGCTTTGATGCCCTTTGCGCTGAACGAGTCGACGCGATTTATCAGCCCGACCAAAACCCCGGAATATTTGGCCGGCGGCCGGCCGGTCGTGTCCACGCCAATCAGCGATGTCGTCAAACATTACGGAACGCTCGAGGGCGTGAAGATAGCCGACGGTGCGGCCCGTTTTACTCAAGCGTGCGCCGAAGCGCTCGTGCTGTTCGAGGGCGGGGGGGACTGGCTGACCAAAGCGGACGCCGCGCTTGCCGCGCTGTCGTGGGACGAGACATTTGAACGGATGCAAGGACTGACGCGGAAGGCTCGACCGACGTTGGCCCGGGGTCGTTCTGAAATGATCATCCCGGCCGTGGCCGCTCTGGCCGTGCGGCCCGCGTCGCGCCGTAAGCCGTTTGACTACCTTATCGCGGGCGCCGGATTCGCTGGCGCCGTCCTTGCCGAGCGCCTAGCCGCCGGATCGGGCAAGCGCGTTCTGCTGGTCGACCGCAGGCCGCATATCGGCGGCAACGCTTATGACGAAAAAGATGCCGCCGGTGTTTTGATGCATCGCTATGGACCTCACATTTTCCATACCAACAGCGATGAAATTGTTAACTACCTCTCCCAATTCACTCGTTGGCGGCCCTACGAGCATCGCGTGTTGGCCAGCGTTCGCGGCGGGCTTGAGGTGCCGATGCCGATCAACCGCACGACCGTCAACACTCTGTTCGGGCTCGATCTGCGGACAGACGCTGAGGTGGAGGCATTTTTCGCCACGCAGGCCGAGGCGATCGCCGATATCCGGACTTCGGAGGATGTGGTGGTTTCGCGGGTCGGAAGGGAACTCTACGAGATGTTCTTCCGCGGCTACACGCGCAAACAGTGGGGCCTCGATCCTTCCGAACTTGATAAATCGGTTACCGCGCGGGTGCCGACTCGGACCAACTTAGACGATCGCTATTTCACCGACCGCTTTCAATCAATTCCGGCCCAAGGATATACCCGGATGTTTGAGGCGATTCTTGATCATCCTAATATTCGTGTTGAATTGGCGACAGATTTTGATGACGTCCGCGACGAACCTAACAACGAAGGCGTAATCTTTACCGGGCCTATCGATGAATATTTTGATTACCGCTATGGTCGTCTTCCTTACCGCAGTCTTTCTTTCCACCATAAGACGCTCGACCAGGAACAGTATCAACGGGTCGGCACGGTAAATTACCCGGAAGAAGACGTAAAATATACGCGGATTAGCGAATATAAGCATATCACTGGGCAAAAACACCCGAGAACAACGATCACGTATGAATATCCGAGCGCCGTCGGGGATCCTTTCTACCCAATCCCGCGGCCCGAGAACCAGTTGTTGTTCAAAAAATACGAGAGTTTGGCGCGCGAGACGGCCGGCGTGCATTTTGTGGGGCGACTGGCCACTTATCGCTATTACAACATGGACCAAGTCGTCGGCCAAGCGTTGGCGACATACCGACGGATCGCCCAAAATGACGCCTACGATCGTTCGGCCATCAGCAGCGGAACCAGTATCGCCGCCGAGTAGGTTCCGTGGGTCCGGTGAAATGCCGGCGGGAGGGCAATTGGCTAACCGCAAGTTAAAGGTCTTCCAAGCTCAGCTCGGCTTTTACGATACGATCGTGGCGGCCGCCAGCCAAACGGCCGCGCTACGCGCTTGGGGTACGCACCAGGATCTGTTCGCCAGCGGACAGGCCAAGGTTACGACCGAGGACGCAGCGGTGCTGGCCGCCACGGCCCATCCAGAAACCCCGCTGCTGCGCGCGGTCGGTTCTAACGACGCCTTCGCGCTCAACCCGACGAGCCTACCTAAGTTACCGGATGCGCACAGAAGAACAGCGGGCAAGCCGGCGGAAAAAACCAAATCGCCCCACCCGACGCGACTTACGGTGGATCGATCGCGTTTGAACGCAGCCGAGGCGGCGCTGCGCGATCTCGACGAGCGTCGAAAACGCGAGGAGGGGGATTTGCGCCGCCTAGAGCTTGAGATGCAAGCGCGCCGAAGCGCCGCGCAGGGGGCATATGTCAAGGCGCGCCAACGGGCGATGGCCAATATTCGGGACACAAAAACGTCTTCGCGTCACTCTGGGGGAGAGGACTAGCCCGCTCGCCTCGCGGCTTCGCCCGCGTGGTGGCGCGGTTGCATCCTTTCGCCCCGTTGATCGTTGAAGGCCGGCAAGATCGGAGGATCTGTCATGGCCGCCAATAAGCTCGTCAAGTACCGGGACATGCGAGACTTCTCGCGGACCGCCGAGCCCTCGGGAGGGGATGCGAAGGCCGTGCCGTCGCAGGCTTTGCGCTTCGTCATCCAAAAACACGCCGCTAGTCATCTCCATTTTGATCTCCGCCTCGAACACGAAGGAACTTTTCGCTCGTGGGCCGTGCCCAAGGGGCCGTCGCTAGACCCTAGAGATCGTCGCATGGCGATGGAGGTCGAAGACCACCCGCTCGACTATGGCGATTTTGAAGGCGCGATCCCGAAGGGCCAATATGGCGGGGGTACCGTGATGCTGTGGGACCGCGGCTATTGGGCGCCCGAACAAGGGTTTGAAAACATCGACGAAGCGCTGGGGCGGGGCGAGTTGAAATTCGTCATGGAGGGCGAGCGGATGCACGGCTCGTGGGTCATGATCCGCCTAAAGGCCAGCGGCGCGTCAAAGGCGAAAAATGCTTGGCTGCTCATCAAGCACCGAGACGAAGGGGCGATGCCCGGAAACGTCAAGGGACCGACTGACGATGACCGCTCCGTGGCGTCCGGGCGGACCATGCCGGACATCGCCTCGTGCCAAGGCAAGGCGGCCAAACCCTTCATGACGACCAAAGGCGCGGTGGCCGGCGCGGTCTGGCAAAGCAACAGTGCCGCGGCCGCCGCGGCCGCCGCGCCCGTCGCGCCGACGCGACCGACCGTGGTTAGGACGACCCGAGCCAAGGTCAAGACGGTTCCCGGTTTGCCCCCCTTCATCGAGCCGCAATTGACCCAGTCGTTGGAGAAACCGCCCGCGGGGCCCGGCTGGGCGCATGAAATTAAGTTCGACGGCTACCGCATGCAGCTTCGGACCGTCGGCGGCAAAGCGACGCTGCGCAGCCGAAAGGGTCTCGACTGGTCGAGCAAATTTCCCGAAATCGTCGCCGCCGGAGCAGCGTTGGCGGACGGGATCATTGACGGCGAAGTGGTGGCGCTGGACCATACCGGCGCCCCAGACTTTGCGGCGTTGCAAGCGGCGATCTCAGCGGCGAAAACGCGAGAGCTCGCCTTCTTCGCCTTTGACCTGATGTTCGACGGCCATGAAGACCTGCGATCTTTGCCGCTTGTCCAGCGCAAATCGCGCCTGGCGGCGCACATCGCGGTGACTTCGAGCAATATTCGCTACGTCGACCATTTCGTGACGGCGGGCGACGCGGTTTTGCTGTCCGCCTGCCGGATGGACCTTGAGGGAATTGTCTCCAAGAGGCTCGACGCGCCCTACCATTCGGGTCGCAGCGAAACTTGGGGCAAATCCAAGTGCCGCCAGGGCCACGAGGTGGTGATCGGCGGCTGGACGACGACGGGCGAAGCGTTCCGATCCCTGATCGCGGGGGTCAATCGCGACGGCCGGCTTGTGCATGTGGGCCGGATCGGCACGGGGTTCGGCCGGGATGTCGTCAAGCGGATCATGCCGCGGCTCAAGGCGCTGGAAACACACGTAAGCCCTTTTAAAGGCCAGGACGCCCCCAAGAAAGGGGCGGGCGTGCATTGGGTGCGGCCGCAACTTGTCGCTGAAATTCAGTACGCCGGTTTCACCGGCGACGGCTCGATCCGACAGGCGTCGTTCAAAGGGCTGCGGGAAGACAAGCCGGCCAAGGAGGTCGAGGCCGAGACGCCCGCGCCCGTGGCGACCACCGCGTTAAGCGAGCCCGCGCCGGCGGCGCTCTCGCGTAAGCCCGCGCCCGCGGCGCTCTCGCGTGAGACAGTCACACCGCACGGTTCCGTCGTGGTGATGGGAATCACGATAAGCCACCCGGAGAAGGCGTTGTGGCCCGGCGAAAAGGACGCCGATGCCGTGAGTAAGCTTGAGTTGGCTCGGTACTACGAGGCGATCGGCGAGTGGATGCTGCCGCATGTTAAGGGGCGGCCGTGTTCGATGATTCGTATGCCCGACGGCATCGACGGCGCACAGAACTTTTTTCAACGCCACAGCGCCAAGGGCCAGTCGTCGCTGATCACCGAGGTCGAGGTATGGGGCGATCGCAAGCCGTACATCCGGTTCGATCGCGTTGAGGCC
>JANXWN010000459.1 GCA_025351125.1 Caulobacteraceae bacterium
CCCCCCCCCACTTCTCTAAAATCCTGCTTTCGAGCAGTGCTCGGTGTGACATTTGTCACATGGCGCTCTTGCGAACGCTAAGTCGTTCAATTGTGACGGGCGGAAAAGAGCAGCAAACGTCAGCTGCCGCAGTCACCCGGGCGTGAATAATCCGGCGGAGTCCTCTCCATCCAAATCTCCTCACAATCGGGCTGTACGCGCCCATGCTTTAAAGTTTACGCCGCACGTGCGGTTTCTCGGCATCACGATTTCGGGAAGGCCGAACGGTGTTCCGCAACTCGCAAATGGAATCCGCGACCCGCCATGACCGGCCGAATGAGAGAATCGGCGATTCGAGGGCGCAGATTAGCGGCGCGTTTGCGGAGATTTTCCGGAAAATCCACGAAGCCTACGAATCACAGCCGGCTTGAGAAAAAACCACAAAGATATTTTAAACGTGCCTAAACGAGAGTATTCTCGGCGTTTTACAACAACTGTTAAAGTTTACGTCGCAAAATAGTCAATAAAACATCCCGCATATAAAGGCCCAAATACCAAAGTTTATCACAACAATTGCCATATTTGCCCAGCGAATCCGACTGAAAATCCGAATTTCTCCCCTGACAGGGGCAACGTATTTAGTATCCAGATACGCCATCTTATTTATCCTGCAATCTGCAAAATCATATTTTTCAAAATGACCAAGGTGTATTGAGTCATTTCAGGTTATTTTGTGTTTGTACTATGAATTTTATGAAACTGTAAATCGCATTCTGCGTCGGCGGGTGCGACAAATTAGCTCTTTTTAGCAACATAACCATGGCAATTGAGGCGCCGCAACGCTCAGTGGAACGAAACCGTTTCGGCCTTAACTGGCGCGCCGGAGGGATCCAGACCGCCAATTAAAGCGGCCCGTATCGCCCCTTCAGCAAGCGCAATCATGGCAAATTTGGACTGGTTTTGGCCAGCGTCGAAGCGCTTAGAGTTCAGTACTTAACGGTCAGCTGGAGCGCGATTGTCCGAGGGTTCTGAACGGTCGAGAACTGATCGGAAATCAACTGCGGGCCGCAGACCGCAAGCTTGCACCCTGAGGCGCCACCGGAAAGCGGCAAACCGCCCGCACTTGTCGCCACGAAGGCGTTGGTAAGATTGCGGCCGATGACCGAAATCGCCCAGCGGTTGTCGATCGTCCCCAGGGACAAGACGCCGTCCAGCATTGCATAGGCCTCCTGGTGGTCGATTTGCTGGACAACGTCGCTTGGGAACGAGTTTAGCGTATAACTGCTGCTGATCCGAAGATTGGCGGCCATGCCTATCTTGAGACGATTGGCTACGGGGTGGGTGTACTCGCCGCCAATTACGGCCGTCCACTTGGGGGCCAGCGCCGTCGCCCGTCCGTTGACGTTCATAAAGTTGCAGTTTGCTTGGCCGCCACCGTTTCCGCAGTCGGGCGAGAAGAAGTAGGTTTTATCGGGATTTACCACGCGAAGGGCGTTGCAACCCTGTTCGAAGGTCAGCCCCGCCGGCGCGCAAGGCGCCTCGAAGGTTTCGTAGTGAGCGTTATTGTAGGCCCCGTCGACGTGCAGCGACAGGCCCGGGATGGAATTGGGCGCGTACTCTGCTTCTAGCTCCACACCGTAAGTGCGGGCGCTCGCGGCGTTCAGGGTGAGGTAATTGAAGGTTGGCGTGTTGAAGAAATCGACCTGTAGGTTGGAGTAAAGATAGTCGAACGCATCCACGTTTAGGCGCAGCTGCCGGTTAAATAAAAGCGCCTTTTCGCCGACCTCGAAACCTTTGGAGGTCTCGGGCTTGAACTGGAAATCGGCGGCCGACGTGAAGACGCTCAGAATGGCGGAATCCGAGAACCCGCCCGATTTGTAACCGGTCTTGTAGGCGGCATAGAGCGTCAGGTTGGCCTGGGGCTTCCAGGTCAAGGTCACTTCAGGAGACCAGTTGTTGAACGTCTGGTTGGCGTGCACCGACGTCGCCGCGGCGTTCGCGGGGTCGTACATGGTAAACAAGCCGCGAACCGGCGCCCATACGTAGGGCTGCAGGAAGTAGGACGCCTTGGTTTCGTGCGTGTAGCGGGCGCCGCCGGTCAGCTCGACATTTTTCACGATGTCCACGATCGCCTGACCGAACACCGCGTAGGTCCGTCCTTTGGTCGCCGCGTTCTTGTTGTAGGCCACGTACTGGTCCGCCGGCGGGGCCGAGGAGTCTTGAGCCCCCAGGAAATCCACGTCCTGCGCGAAACGAAGATTTGTGGTCTGGAAATAAAACCCCCCCGCGAAATTGACCGGGAAATGGAAGGACGTCAGCAAGCGTTCTTCCGTCGAGAACTGATTCCAGACAAAATGTTCGCCGGCAAAGACCGGAGCGACGGCGCCCGCGACATTCTGCGGATTGTTGGTGAAATTCTGATTGTCGGCCCAGTCATTGTACATGTGTTGGTAGGCGTTAGTCGACGTCAGCGTGTAGTTCGCGCCGGTGTAATTGACCTTGAGATAGACATTGCCGTCCTGATAACGTTCGAAGGCTTGGCCGTGGGCCAGCGATTCCAGTGAATGGGGAACATTCGCAATGGCGAGCGGCAAGGCCGGCTGCGCCGAGGTGAAAAATTTGCCGCATACGGAGTGGACCGGCAGACCCTGCTCCGTCTGCGGATAGCCTAGCGGGCAATAGGTGATCGCGCCGTTATCGACGTTGTTGTTAGTACGATGTTGGTCGTAGGTCGTCTTCAGCGTAACCGTCAGATCTTTCGCGGGCTTCCACTTGGCCGTGAAGCGCAGCAGCAGGTCCTTGTCGCCGCCCAGAAAGTTTGGGGGGGCCGCGGTCGGCCCGGAATTCGGCGTCCCCGTCGCGATGTCGAAACTATGAAATATTCCCTGTTGGGCGGTGTTTTTCAGATAGCCTGACCGTTGGTCGCTCCACCGGGCCGCGAACCGCAGCCCGAGCGTATCGGCGATAGGACCCGATATCACCCCCTCAAGGTAGGGTTGTTCGGCATTGAACTCGTACCCGGCCGTGGCCTTGGCCTCGAAACTGGACCCGGGATCGTTGGTCTGGATGGCGAGCGCGCCGGCGGTGGCGTTTTTGCCGTAAAACAGCGCCTGCGGACCCTTCAGCACCTGAACGCCGGAGACGTCAAAGGTCCCCTCATCGATCACGCGGCCTTGGCCGTAATAGACCCCGTCGATGTTGACCGAGACGGATTGTTCTATCCCGATATTTTCGGTTGGCGTGCCGATACCCCGCAGGCTGATGTCCGCGCCACTGCCGCTGGAGCCCCGAGCGATGATCAGCTGGGGCGTCGCCTGCGCGACGTCCTCGACGCTGGTGATATTGAATTGCTCGATTTGCTTGCCTGACACGAAGGTGACCGCGACAGGGATATTTTGAACGTTTTCGTCGCGTTTCCGGGCGGTGACCACGACTTCGGAGACTTGTGCGTGCGCCAGGGGCACGTCGGTAGCGCAAAGACCCAGGACGATGCCCGCCAGGACAAAAACATCGGACCGGAGGCTTTGCACCCTCGCGACGGATTGATCCCGATTTGAGCCGCGCATATGTCTTCTCCCCGTTGTGGCTGTCTCAAGCGCCTCGCGGGAGTTGCGACCGCGTAAGCGCCCTAAAAGCTTTTCGAAGGCAAGTGTTCGTATACTGGGTTTGGACCTCAGATTGCGCCGCGCAACGAGGCATGTCCAGCGCCTCGCGCCACAAACAATCAAATTTGTTGGTTTTTTGGGTCGGCTCGATTTCTGATCACAAATCGGATGGTCGATTAGCGCCGCGAACACCGTGCCCGCGGTCGCGCCATGTTCAGGTTGGGTTCATTGCGAGTTTGGCAAGGTGGAGCTGAAATTCCGTGCGAAAAAGTCGTTGGACGCGGAAGCCCCAGGCTGCGGATGTTTTTGAAAATGACAAAGAAAAAGGGAATTACAGCATGAACAAGTGGATTTTGATGGCCGGCTTGGCGACCGCGTGCGCGGGACCCCTCCTGCTATCGCCCTCCGCGGCGTCCGCTTCGTGCTATGACCGAAAGGTTACGGGCACGGTGGTCGGCGGTCTAGGCGGCGCTTTGGTTGGCAACGCGATCTCCAGGGGCGGCGGCGGCGCCGTGGTCGGTGGTTTGGGGGGTGCGGTGCTTGGCAATCAGGTGGGCCGCGGTTCGTGTGGACATGACACACGCGGCTATCGCAGCAGTGGCTACGGATATCGTTCGCACCCTCGCTATTATCGAGGCTCGCCGGACCGGCGATACGCCTATGACCGCCAATCCGGCGTTGCCCCCGACGGGCGGGACGGCGCCTATGCGAATAATTGTCGGACCGAGACCCGGTCGTATTACGATGATCGCGGCTCCCTCGTTCAACGCCCGGTCCAAATATGCGGCCGCTGATGCTTGTTTCGCCGCGAAAGGCTGGAGCGATCATGCGCGGCGCGCTTCCCCTATCGTTGTCATTAACGGCTATGCTTCTCGCGGGCTGCGGCGAGCAAGACGGTCGGATGGTGAACAGCGCGATTTGCGCTGATTTTCAGCCTCCAAAGGCGCTCCCGCCGGGAGCCGTAGCGCCCCCGCTTGATGCAGCGTCACCCATGGACGACTGTGTTCGCCGGTCGGCTTACAGTCTGGCCGGCGCACGCGACACGGCCGATGTTGTAGCCAATGCGGCGGTAGCGGCGTGCGGCGCTGCTTTGACACGTTGGAACCAGGGCGTGATCGACCCGTCGGCGCAAGCCCCTTCCGACGTCCCGACCGAGTCGCTTAGCGTCGAGACCGGCCTCCCAACTAACGCCATGGCCGAACATACGGCCTTCGCGCATCGCCAAGCGGTTCTTTACGTGGTGCAAGCCCGAGCGGGACGGTGCAAGCCGCCGCCTGCCACGAAACCTTAGCCGAACGGTAATTAGAGGCGGCGACAGGGAATGAGTTAGCGTGGGACGCGGTCACCAGCCCGATCGGCGCTCTTAAACCCCAGCGGCAGAGGCGCTTAGCGCAACTGACTATCCTTGCTGCCCCTGCGGTTTATTCCCGAGATGACGATTCGGCTGTCACGGCCCGATTGGCAATGCACGCACGTCCGCGCGCTCGGTAGGGCGCGGCGGCGACCCTCGGGAATCTCGTCGCCACATTCAACACAGTGGCTCGCGCCCTCACCGGCCGGCATGCGGGCGCGAGCAGTCATCACGCCGTCGGTGATCGTGTCGTCGATCTGGTCCAGGACGGCTCCGTCGCGTGTCCAACCACCAGCCATTTTCGTTTTTCCGTCTGCCTACCGCGTGAGTTTCAGATAGGAATGGGCAGGCCGATTTCTAGCCTCACCCCGACAGTTAGCCCTCTCGCCACGTTTCGGCGTGCCGATTAGCGGTTCCCACTCGATCACAAATCCGAGAGGGAAAAAAGCTGGGGGGGGGCCGTTTTATCCCGCGGCTCGCAGAAGCATGCCAAACAGGTCGCGCGGCTCGTCGGGATCGGCGAGCAGGTCGAGCTTCTCATAGAGCCCGGTACGTTCGATCTGGTCGTTGACGTAGCGCAGAGCCGCGAAGTCCTCGACCGCGAATCCCACCGAATCGAACAAGGTGATCGCCGCGGCGTCACGGCGCCCGGACTCTGCCCCCGTGATCACCCGCCACAATTCGGTGACCGGGTGGTCGGGCGGAAGTTGCTGGATCTCGCCCTCTATCCGGGTCTGCGGGGTGTACTCAACGAAAATGTCGGAACGATTTAAAATATCGATATGCAACTCGGTTTTACCCGGGCAGTCGCCGCCGACGCCGTTGATGTGGATGCCCGGGCCGACCAGATTATCGGTCAGAATCGTGGCGCATTGCTTGTCAGCGGTGACGGTGGTGACGATCTGGGCGTCCAGAACCGCCTCCTCGACCGACCCTGTGACCGTCGTGTCGAAACCATAGGACACGAGGTTACGCACGCACTTTTCGCTCGCGGAGCGGTCGATGTCATAGAGCCGCAAGCGATCCACGCCTAGGAGCGCCTTGAACGCCAAGGCCTGGAATTCCGCCTGGGCGCCGTTGCCGATCACCGCCATGGTCCGGGCGCCCGGAGGGGCGAGATATCGGGCCGCCAAAGCCGAGGTCGCGGCGGTGCGCAAGGCGGTGAGGATGGTCATCTCGGTCAGCAGCAGCGGATAGCCCGTGGCCACATCGGCCAGAACGCCAAACGCGGTCACGGTCTGGCGGCCATCCCGCGTGTTTTTGGGGTGACCGTTGACGTATTTGAAGCCGTATATCTTATCGTCGTTGGTCGGCATCAACTCGATGACCCCTTCGGTGCTGTGCGCGGCGACGCGGGCCGTCTTGTCGAACACCTCCCATCGGCGAAAATCGGCTTCAATGTACCCGGCGAGCTGAACCAAAAACGGTTCCACGCCGATGGCCAGAACCAACTTGAGCATGTGATCGACGCTGACGAACGGGACGACGTTGAGTTCTCGGTGCATGGATCAATAGACCATGGTCGGACGATCCATCACCCGACGCCCCATGAGCGACGCGGCGAGATCGACCATCAACAGCGCGGTGCGACCGCGTTCATCCAGAAACGGATTGAGTTCGGCGAGGTCGAGGCTGGTGACAAGACCGCTGTCGTGGACCATCTCCATGATCAGGTGAGCCTCGCGAAAGGTCGCGCCGCCGGGAACGGTGGTGCCAACGCCGGGCGCGATGCCGGGATCGAGAAAATCGACATCAAGGCTGACATGCAGCAGGCCGTTAGACTCCGCCACACGTTGCAAAAACGTCTCCAGCGGCCGCGACACGCCGTGCTCATCAATCGCCCGCATATCGAGGATAGTGACGCCGGCGGCGACCGCCGCCGCCCGCTCGGCCAGATCGACGCTGCGAATGCCCATCATAAACACATTGGCTGGCTTGACCGGTTGAACCGGCGGGAAATAACCCTCGAAACCGGGCTGCCCGGTGACGTAGGCGACCGGCACGCCGTGCAAATTGCCGCTGACCGTGGTCGCCAGGGTGTGGAAATCGGTGTGAGCGTCGAGCCACAGCACGAACAGCTCCCGCTCGGTCTCGGCGGCGTAACGGCTTAACCCGCGGATCGAGCCGGCCGCCAGACTATGATCGCCACCAAACACGATCGGCAGGCCTTCCGCGGCGGCGCGGTAGGTCGCTTCGGCGATCACCTCGATCCAGGCGATGATCTCCGGCAAGGCGCGCACGGCGGCGTTGGGGTGAGTCACGACGCGGCGCGGCGGGGCGACCAAGTTCCCACGATCCAGCACCACGTGTCCCAAGGCCTCCAGCGCCGCGCCCAGACCGGCGACGCGAAAAGCGCTTGGTCCCATCTCGCACCCGGCTTGGCCGGCGCCGTCCTGTACTGGCGCTCCCAACAAGATACACGTCGATGAACGCAATGGACTCCCTTTCATTTTTTCGTCGGCCGCCAATAGCATTGGCCGTGCATAAAGCCAAAGCCGCAGGGCGTCCCATAGTGCGGCCTCGGAGGAATTTCAGCGCCGACGACGATGAAGGGTGCCTCAATTGATTGAGCCAGAGCACAGACACAGTCGAGCGGGCTTTAGCGCCCTTTTTGGTCTTAACGTGGACAAGAATTTCGGCTTAGCCCATGGTCAATTTCCTCCGAGAATGATGACGTGCGCTTCGGTTTGTGAGCCGTTGGGCGCATTGAGATTCCGGCGATCGACGCAAGAGGACTACAGGTGGGATCGCTTAAAACGCCGCGCACGCCCCGCTCTACCCCGCGGTCCAGCGACACGTTGCGCGCCCGCGAGGCTCACCTGCAATCGATCCTCGACACCGTTCCGGACGCCATGGTGGTGATCAGTCAAACCGGCGTTATTCTGTCCTTCAGCGCCGCCGCCGAGCGGCTGTTCGGTTGGAGCTCGGGCGAAGCGTTGGGCCGCAATGTGAGTTTTTTAATGCCCGAACCTTATGCGACGCAGCATGACGGTTATCTGCAGCGTTATCTGTCGACCGGGGAGCGGCGGATCATTGGTATCGGTCGGGTGGTATCGGGGCTCAGGCGAGACGGATCGACCTTCCCGATGGAATTGTCAGTCGGCGAGGTCGCCGACGCCGCCGCGCCGCTGTTCACCGGTTTCGTCCGTGACCTGACCGCCCGTCAGGAGAACGCCAATCGGATGCAGGAACTGCAACAGGAGTTGGCGCACGCAGGCCGCGTCAGCACCATGGGTGAGATGGCCTCCGCCCTAGCTCATGAACTCAATCAGCCGCTCTCGGCGATCACCTTGTTGCTGCAGGGAGCGGCGCGGTTGGTAAATCGCGGCGATCCGGCGGATGCACCCAAGGTATCGGAGGCGTTGGTAAAGGCCGCCGATCAGGCCATTCGCGCGGGTGACGTCATTCGCAAGCTGCGCGATTTCATGGGGCGTGGAGAAACCGAACGGCGCCTTGAGAATTTGTCGCGGATCATCCACGAAGCCTGCGCCCTGGCGCTGGTCGGGGCAAAAGAACGGCAAATCCATTTGACGCTGGAGCTCGATCCCCGGTGCGATCAAGTGCTGGCCGACCGGGTGCAGGTCCAGCAGGTGCTTATTAACCTGCTGCGCAACGCGATGGATGCGATGGATGCCGTCGAGCGGCGTCAATTGGTTGTCCGAACGACGATTCACAACGGGCAACTCACACGCGTTCAAGTGAGCGATACGGGCCCCGGTATCAGCGACGATATGCGTGAAACGCTGTTCACGCCGTTCACGACCAGCAAGAAGGATGGGATGGGGGTCGGCCTTTCGATATGCCGCACGATCGTCGAAGCGCACGGCGGCGCGATCTGGGCGGAACCCAGTCTGGGGGGTGGCGCGACGATCACCTTCACCCTGCCAAGAGAGACGGAGGAGTTGGAGGCGTGACAGCGGTACAAGTTCATATCGTCGACGACGACGCGGCCGTGCGAGACGCCTTGGTATTCCTGCTCTCGACCGAGGACATTGTCGCCAGGGGCTATGATTCTGGGGCGGCCTTTTTGCTTGTCGCTCGTGAGGCGCGGGGGTGCATTGTTACCGACGTGCGGATGCCGGATATGGACGGACTGGAGTTAACCCGACGGTTGAAAGCGATGGCGGTCAACCTTCCCATTATCATCATCACCGGGCATGCGGATGTGCCGCTGGCGGTGGAGGCGATGAAGGGGGGCGTCGCGGATTTCATCGAGAAACCGTTCGACGACGACGCCATCTTGGATGCCGTGCGCCGCGCTTTGGCGACCCGCTCGCATAGGGAGGCCCAGTCCGCGGAGCAAACCGCGTCGGTCGCTCGTCTGGCGGTGCTCTCGCCGCGCGAACGGCAGGTGATGCAAGGCCTCGTGGACGGCAAGGCCAACAAGGTGATCGCGCACGACTTGGACATCAGCCCTCGCACCGTGGAAATTTATCGCGCTCACGTGATGACCAAAACCGGCGCCAAGAGTCTATCCGGGCTGGTAAGGTTGGCTTTGACCGCAGGGTTGGATTGATACGCAAAGAGGCCTGCTGGGCCGGGCGCGCCTAGTGAACCGTCTGGCGTCAGGGCTACGACGAAGGCACGGCGGCGCTTTGCCAACACCGGAGGTTTCTGGCCGCGCGTCTACGTTGTCGCTTTCAATGGGCGATCAAAAGGTGGGGACCTTGGGCGTCACCGAGAAGATCGCGCGTGGCGCCGCCGAAGAGGGCTTCTTGCAAACGGGAATGTTGGTATGCCCCCGCGACCAGAAGGCCTGCGTCGCAGCCTTTGGCGGCTGTCAACAAGGCTCTTCCAATTTTTGGACCGTCGACTCTGATGACGTCTTTGACATCCACGCCGTGGCGCGAGAGATAGGCCGTCACCCGTTTAGGATCCGCCGGCGCGCCGGGGCTGGTATCGAGTCGAGCGGGGACCTGAAGCACGGCGACCCACGCGGCATCGCGCAGAAGCGGCGCCGCCGCGCGCACGGCGCGGCCGGCCTCCAAACTACCGTCCCATGCGATGGCGGCGGGGCGTCCGGCGGCGGACCTTGTGTCTCGCGCCACGTAAACCGGTGTGCGCGCATCCATCAGGGCTTCTCCCAGCGCGCCGTTCCAGGGTCCCTCGCCCGTCACATTAGACTGCGCAATAAACAGTAAATCGACCAACGCGAGTTCGGCCATCAGCGCAGCCGCGCCTCCATCTTTGGTTCTAATGTGAAACAAATCGGCGTGGAGTTCCGGCTTCGTCGACGCAGGGTGTCCTGGCGAATATCTGGCGATGAGCGCTTCGATCTTCGCCTCAATTGCTTTCTGTTCGGCGTCGAGGGCGTACCAAGTCTGCGGCGAGACGACTGCGCCGGCGAAAATGGGTGTCGCCAAAGCGACGGGCGTTGACAGAACGGCGATTACGCCGGCGCGGGACTGATGACGAACGGCGATATCGGCGGCGACGGCGACCGCCGCTTCGTCGTCCGGAGCATCACTGACAACGGCTAAAAGCGATAGTTCAGTCATGGAAATATCCTCCGACCCGACGACTACACCGCCGCGGCGAGGCGGCGCCTTGATTGAGGTCAAAGAGCGCGCGATAACCTAAACGCGGGTCAACGACGTTGGGGCCAGCGTCATCTTTCCGTCCGCTCTTAGGACGCTCTTTTTTCTTAGGACGCTCTTTTTCGTGCGGTCCGACACGTCCAGATAAGGCGATTGCGTCCGGATCGAGCGCGTGACTGTGCCACCTCCGTAAAAACCCTTAGGGTTTCGACCGTAATTTCGCACCGTCCTGGGTCTGGCTACCCTTTCTTTTCAACCTGATGAGAAGGATTGCTTCCATGCCCGCCCGTTCCATCAAATCCCCCCCAACGATCAAAACGCCTGTTGTGATCGATCACTCGAGCCCGGAAATCGACCGCCTGCGGCTCGTGGGCATGACGCGCGGATACGTGGGGGGACAGGAGGTTTTCGGCGAGGGTGAGCGTGCGAACAACGTTTACAGCGTAATCTCCGGCGCGGTGCGATCGTTCCGTGTGCTGGCCGACGGTCGCCGACAGATCCTGGATTTTTACCTGCCGGGCGACATGTTCGGCGTCGAAATAGGCCCTGATCACGGCGCGGGCGCCGAATCCGTCGACGACGTCGTCCTTCTCGTCGCGCGACGTTTACTTGTCGCGGATGACGGCGACGGAGCAATGACGCGGCGGCTGTTACGCCTCGCCAAAGATGATCTGAGGCGCAGCCATGATCACGTCCTGACCCTGGGACGCAGAACGGCATGCGAGCGCGTCGCGAGCTTCCTCAACGATTTGGCCGCTCGGCTCGAGAGGCCCCGGTCTCTGGACCTGCCGATGGGCCGCCAAGACATCGCCGATTATCTGGGTCTGACGATCGAAACTGTTTCGCGCACCTTTACTCGGTTCCAGACGATCGGGCTAATCCAGATGCACGGGCGCAGAACGGTGGAACTCTCTCGGCCAAACGCTCTCAGCGCTCTTTGCGCCTAGGTCCGTCATCATCAACCCGCCGTAGCGCCTAAGGACAATCCCTTAGGCGCTATTCCGTAATGTTCGCGCAACCGGGGCGGCTCTATCGATTCATCATTAACTGACGAAGGAACCCCAGCGATGTCCATCTCTAAAATTCAGTCCGCCGAAGGATTCTCGCGCCGCCGGTTAATTTTCAATATCGGAGTACTCGGCGCCGGCCTGGCGAGCGTCGCCCTCGCGCCTGCGGTTGCGCGCGCCGGACCGTCAAAGCTTGATCAACGCTCCGCCGCCTATCAGCCGACCCCGAAGGGGAAGGCCCGCTGTGACAACTGCACGCAATGGCAGGCGCCCGACGCCTGCAAGCTGGTGGAGGGCAAGATCTCCCCCGCGGGCTGGTGCGTCCTTTATGCGCGCAAACCCTAAGGCGGGGATCGCAACATGCGCGGATTCTTCGTTTGCGCCTTCGCCGGGCTCGCCGCCATCGCGACGCCGGTGGCGGCGGTGCCGTCCTTCGCCGTTCAGACCGGTCGGCAGTGCGCCGCCTGCCACGTCGGCGGTTTCGGACCGCAGCTGACGCCGTTTGGGCGGCAGTTCAAACTGAGTGGCTATACGATGCGGACGACGGGCTTCAATCTGCCGGTGTCGGCGATGGTCGTGGCGTCCTACGTCAAAACCAAGCAAGACCAAGCGCCGTCGCCCGGCTTTAGCGCCAACGATAATGTCGCACTGGATCAGATCAGCTTGTTTGTCGCCGGCGGTCTTGGCAAGCATTTGGGCGCCTTCATCCAGACAACCTATGACGGCATCGCCAAGACTTGGCATTGGGACAATTTAGATGCTCGCGTGGTCACTACCACCACGATCAAAGGCGCGCCGGTGATATTGGGACTCAGCCTCAACAACGCACCAACGGTGCAAGACGCTTTCAACACTTTGCCGGCCTGGGCCTTTCCCTACACCGGGTCGGCGCTGGCGCCGTCGCCCGGCGCGTCTCCCCTGGTGGGCCATTTGGCGCAAAATACGTTGGGTCTTACCGCCTATGCCTGGATCAACTCGCAAGTTTATGCCGAGTTTGGCGGTTATCGCTCGCCCGGCGCAAATTTCCTCACCCGGGCCGGTGTCGATCCTTTGAATCCCGGCCAAATCGACGGCGTGGCGCCTTACGCCCGCGTCGCCTATCAAAAAAATTTCGGCGATCGCAATGTCGAAGTCGGCGCCTTCCTTTTACACGCCAATCTTTTTCCGGGGCGCGATCAAACCACCGGCTTAAGCGATCACTATGCCGACCTTGGCTTGGATGCGTCCTACCAAGTGTTCAGCGCCAACAAATCAGTGTTGACGGTTAATGGTCGCTACACCCACGAGGCCCAGGGTCTCGACGCATCCCAGGCGCTCGGGCTGGCAAGCCGCGCGGATAACACTCTGCAAGAGGCGCGCATCGATACGTCGTATTACTGGCGCGGGGTGGTTGGCGCTTCTGTAGGCGCATTCAACACCTGGGGCTCACGCGACGACCTGCTCTATAGCTCCAATCGAACATTACGCCCCGACAGTAGGGGCCTGACCTTTCAGATCGACGGCACCCCCTTCGGCGAGGGCGGATCGCCGCTGGGACCACGCTTCAACATGCGAGTTGGCCTACAATACACCGCCTACTTACGCTTCGACGGGGCGACCAGCGACTACGACGGGCTGGGCCACAACGCCTCGGACAACAACACCTTTCGGGTGTTTACTTGGGTGGCGTACTGAGCTTCGAGATCACGGTCGACGCTTACGAAAACCTTCTGCCGGATTAGGTGTGATCAATTCATTCCCTTAACGCAGCCCCTGATAGTAGGCGGCCAGCCGAGTCATTTCGTTGGGAGTCAGCTTTTGAGCGACACTACGCATCCGACCATAAACGTCGTTGCGCCGCGCCCCTGATCCGTAGGCCTGCAACTGCGCCAGGAGATAAGCCTGTTTTTGGCCATACAGGCGCGGCGTCTCGATCGGGCCGCCCGCGTTGACGCCGTGACAGGACTCGCAGGCGGGCAAGGTCCGCCCCGGATCGCCGTCGCGCACCAGGGCGATGATTTCGGGATCGGGCACCGGCCAGCGAGGGCCGAGCCCCGCGAAACCGTTGTCGTGCGCAAGGTAGGCGGCAACGTTGAACATCCGCGCGTCGGTAAGCGGGAGGACCACCGCCGACATGACGGGATTGATCCGGGCGTTCGTTTTATAGTCGGAAAGTTGCTTGTAGATGGCGGCTGCGGACTGGTCGGCCAGGGAAGGGAAAGCGGGATTTTCAGAAACCCCTTCCGCACCGTGGCAGACCGCGCAGGTCTCCGCGACCGTGCGTGCGCCCTCGCGCCGATCGGCGTGCGCCAGACGTTCGATGAGGCCGCGGTCGAATACCACTGCAGAAACAGGTGTCGTCCCAACCAAGTATCCGCCCCGCGTCGGCGGCGGCGTTTGGCTGAGCCCGAACGCGCGGCAGACCGCCACCCACGGGCTGAGGCCAAGACTGCCGGCCTGGCTGAGCGGAGTGACCACGAAAGCCATCACGGCGGCGAAGAGCGCCAGGCCGACCACCAACGCCCCGGCGATCATAAACCAGGTTTTGCCTGTGGCGGGAGATATTTCAGTCATGGTCTCAACCACCGCCCATCCGGTGCGCCATGGCGCCGGGTGCGTGCATCGCCAAGCCATGCAGAATTGGAAATCCATACGCTGCCGCCATGAGCGCCGCTACGCAAAGATTCCAAAACCAGAAGCCGTTGAGAATCGCCGGAACGCGCGTCGGCGGGTGGACGGCCACCGCATAGCGAAATGGCGGCGGAGCGGTATCGATCGTTGCACGCCGCAGAGACGCGAGGTTGACGATGAAGAGAACGGCCGCGGCCAACAAAATCAAGCCGCCGATTAAGGAAACGACGACCCACGGACCCCATCCGGCAATCCGCGGATCGGCATAGTTGAAGCTCGCGACCCGTCGCCATTGCCCGCCCAATCCTAGGACGTGCCAGGGGATCGTCATCACCATCATACCGATGGCCCACAGCCATAGTTGCAAATTAAGAAGCTTCGTCGAAGCAAAAGCGCGCCCCTGCAACGTCGGCCAGATTTCATAGGCGATGGCGAAATACATGATAACGACCGTTCCGCCGAAAATCAGGTGGAAGTGTGCGGTGACCCACGATGTGTTGTGCACCATCGCGTTCATCGCCAAGCTCATGTTGATCACGCCGCCAAAGCCGCCGAACCACAACATGAAAAACGCCAGGCCTGTCGCCAGCACCATCGGCCGCTCCCACGGCAGGGCGCCGATCCAGCCGAACAGGCCTTTGCCGCCGCGCAATCGCCCTGCGATTTCCAACGACGCCGGAACGGTAAAAATGGTGAGCAGAGTCGGCACGGTGACCAGAACCGTCAAGGTCATCTGCAAAAATTTAAACCCCGTGGAATGTTCGGGATCCATGAACAGGTGGTGCAAACCAACCGGGAGGCTGTAGAGAAGAAACAGGATAAAGCTGAGGCGACCCATCGTGTCGCTGAACAGCCGCCCCCCCGCCGCACGGGGAGCCAAGGTGTAAAAAGCGACATAGGCCGGCAGGAGCCAGAAATACACGATGGGGTGCAGAGTCCAGGAAAACAGCGTCCGCGCCAAGCCGACGTCAATCAATTGCGTCCAACCGAACGCAACCGGAATGACCTGAAACAACAGTTCGGCCGCGACGCCGACCGTTGTCCAAAGCCACATCACTGCATTGGCCACGGTAGCGTACATGGCCAACGGAACGGGCCGGCCGGGGTTTTCTCGCTTCCACGTCGCCATGGCGACGATCATCAACACACACCAAATCCACGATGCGCCGACTACCAGGACCAGACCGATGTAAAACCAAGGCGTTGCGGTCATTGGCGGATAGAACGTATACAGCACCGACGCGCGACCGCTCAAAATGCTCGCGACCGTCATCGCCACGCCGACGATCCCGGCCCAAAACGCCAACCACGCCCAAGTTTTGCCGGGCAAGGCCCGCTGTAGCGACGTCTCGGCAACGAAGTAGCCGAAACCCATGATGAAGAAGGTGGTCAGCACGTACGCCATGGAGACGCCATGCGCCGTCACCGAGAGGTAATAATTGGCCGGGCTATGCCAGGGTGCAGGCAACGGGCTGCGGGCCCACATCTGCCAAACACCCAAAATAACCGCCAAGCCGAAGGTCGCGAAGGCGACCCACAGGTGCGCGAGGGTCAGACGTCTAACGGTGAGCACAGGCCACCCTTCCATCCGGTCCGGGCCTAAAATCGGCCGGAGGCACCACGCGCACGTTGGCGATCATCTGGCTGTGCCCCAATCCGCAGAACTCGTGACACGGCATCAGCAGGTCGCCGGCATGGCGAAATACCGTCGTCACTTGCGAGATATAGCCAGGGACGACCATGGTGTTGGCATTGGTTCCTTGGATCAGAATGCCATGGATCACGTCGGGGCTGGAAAAGCGCAGGGCGACTGGTCGCCCTGCCGGTACGACGAGACAGGCGGGCGTGAATTGAAACTGTGCGGTGACGATCCGCGCCACCACCGCGCCGTCGGGCGTGACCGAGGTTCCGAGATTGGCTTCGGTGAATTCACGCGACAAGTGCAAGGTTTTTGGATCGATAATGGCGCCATTGCTGGGAGGACTGAGCCCCATCGCAATCGCCGACCACACGATGGCCGCGAATATGACGGCGATGGTCGCGGCGACAAACAGCCCCCAGCGGCGTTCGCTGGCGACGACCTCCCGTTCGGTCACCGCCGGCATGCTAAGCCACCGGCCCGCGCGGCAAAAACACCAGGAGGTAAACGGCAAACCAAGCGGCGACCAGCAAACCCGCCGTCAACAACGCCAAGGCGAACGCGCCCCGCGGCGCCTCCTGCATCACGTGGTCGGGCAGCGGTCCGCCATCTTCAACAGGGACGATCATCTCCTCTTGCGTCATGAGTCTAAACTTTCGTCGCTGAGCGAACGAGAGGTTGGCAGCGGGGAAAGGGTCTATCCTTGATCCAGATCAAACGCCGCGACCGCGATGTGCCGCGATCGAGAACTGCAGGCACATGCCGCTTGCCAGAACAAACTGGGAACATTATACACTTTGGATGGCTCGTCTCAATCTTATGCGCAAGCTTTCGGTGTTGGCCGACGCGGCTAAATATGATGCATCGTGTGCGTCGTCGGGCGGCGCGAAACGTGATTCGAGGGGAGGAACCGGCGTCGGCGCGACCGGCGGCATGGGGGTTTGCCATGCTTATACGCCCGATGGCCGCTGCGTTTCGCTGTTGAAGATATTGTTGACGAATTTTTGCGTGTTCGACTGCGTTTATTGCGTCAATCGATCATCCTCCAACGTGGAGCGGGCGCGGTTTTCGGTGAAGGAGGTGGTCGACCTCACCCTGGATTTTTATAAGCGCAATTATATCGAGGGGCTGTTCCTGTCGTCCGGCGTGATTCGCTCGGCCGACTATACGCAGGAGCAGATGAACCGGGTGGCCCAGTCGCTGCGTCTTGACCACGATTATCGCGGCTATATCCATCTCAAATTGGTAGCGGGCGCCAGCCCGGAGCTGGCGGCGGAGGCCGGCATCTACGCCGACCGGCTGTCGGTCAATATCGAACTGCCGCTGGACGCCAGTTTGGCGCGATTGGCGCCGGAAAAATCGATCGGTGATATCAAGCGAGCCATGGGGCGAGTCCGGCTTGGGCTGGAGGATGCGGGCGACCGCAGCCACACCGGCCGCCGCCCCCCGGCTTTCGCTCCGGCCGGCCAATCTACCCAGATGGTGGTCGGCGCGGACGAGGCTACCGATGCGGACGTGTTGACCCGCGCCGATCACCTTTATGGCGCGTATAAGCTGCGCCGGGTCTACTATTCCGCGTTCAGCCCGATACCGGATTCGAGCGCCGCACTGCCGCTGGAACGGCCGCACCTTATGCGCGAGCACCGACTTTACCAAGCCGACTGGCTGATGCGATTCTATGGTTTTGGGCGGGCTGAGATTTTGTCAGCCGCGCCCGGTGGCATGCTTGATCCCGCCATCGACCCTAAACTTGCTTGGGCGCTGGCTAACCGTGACCGGTTTCCCATGGACGTCAATCGCGCCGATCGGGAAATGCTCCTGCGCATTCCCGGTCTCGGCGCGAAGACCGTGGATCGGCTGATCGGCGTGCGGCGTCTGAAGCGCGTGACGCTGGACGACCTGCAACGGCTGGCCGGATCGGTGAAGCGGGCGCGTTCATTTGTGATCTGCGAGGGCTGGACGCCTGGCGCCGAGACCGACGCGCCCGATCTTCGCGCCCGGTTGGCGACCCCGTCACGGCGGGCCGCCGTACAACTGTCGTTGTTCTGATGTTTGACGTCACCCTCGCGTCGGAGACCGACTTTGAGGGCTGGCGGACCGCGGCCCGAAGACTGAGGATGGCCGGGATCGCGCCGGACGTGGTGGACTGGCGGGTGGGCGTGGCTAGTCGGTCCCTGTTCGCCGAGCCACTGCCGCAACCGACGCTCGGCGCGGCGTTCAGCGCTTCGCGCGCCTTCCTCGACCTCGCCGGCGATGTAATTTTGCATCGGTCGGGGCGACGTCTAGATCTGCTCTACCGCCTGCTGTGGCGCATGAAGGACGAACCCCGCCTGATCGAAATCGCCAGTGATCCGGACGTGCGCGCCGCCGCTTTAATGCGCAAGTCGGTGCGCGAGGCGATCCACAAGATGCACGCCTTCGTCCGCTTTCGGCGGCTCGAGGGCGAAGACGAGGAAACTTTTGTCGCTTGGTTCGAACCGGCCCACCGGGTGGCTTTCGCCGCCGCCGATTGGTTCGTTCGGCGAATGACGAATCTGAAATTTTCGATCCTTACGCCCGAAGTGGGCGTCCACTGGAACGGGACGGCGCTCGTGAGCTCTGTCGGCCTCAACCGCAGCCATGCGCCCCCGGAGGATGAGTTGGAAAACTATTGGCGCACGTATTACGCGTCGATATTCAACCCGGCGCGGTTAAATCCGGCGGTCATGACCCAGCATATGGCGCAAAAATATTGGCGCAATTTGCCCGAGGCCGACGTCATTCCTCAGTTGATCAGGCAGGCGCGAGGTCGCACGGATATGATGGTTCAAGCCGATCCCACGCCGCCCACGCGACGCGCCATCCGTATCGCCGCGCGCCAGCCCAACGCCGCCGGCTCGGACGTAGGCGACATCCCGCAAACTTTGGCGCAAGTCGCGGCCGGCGTGAAGCATTGCCGCCGGTGCCACTTGTGGCGGGACGCGACGCAGGGCGTGCCCGGCGAAGGTCCGGCGCGCGCCACGCTGATGCTGGTCGGCGAACAACCAGGTGATCGGGAGGATCTGGCCGGCCGCCCCTTTATCGGTCCCGCCGGGGCACTTCTAAATTCGGCTTTGGCCCAGGCGGGCGCGCCGCGCGAAGATTTCTACGTCACCAATGCGGTCAAACACTTTAAGCACGAGTTGCGCGGCAAGAGACGTTTACACAGAGCGCCCAACGCGGGAGAAATTCAGGCCTGCCGTTGGTGGCTCGACAACGAGCGGCGGCTGGTGCGGCCCAAGGTCATCGTGGCGCTGGGCGCGACGGCGGCCAGCGCGATCCTTGGCCGGACGGTTTCGGTGTTGAAAGCCAGGGGCAAAAACGAAATATTGGCTGACGGCGCCATCGCAGTCGTGACGGTGCACCCGTCCTATTTGTTGCGCATCCCCGACGCCGCAACCAAAGCCGCCGCCTACGATGATTTTGTGCGTGACCTGAGGACTGCGTATGCCTTGGCCAAGGCCGTTTGAGGCAGACCGGTCGGTCGAGCTGAGACGGTAAGACCCTGCTGGTTTGGAGGCTCGACGACGGGTTCTTAATCTTTCTCTTCCCCTTTTGGGGGAAGTCGATCGCGCCCTCTGGCGCGAGACGAAGGGGGCGCCCGCCACGTCATCGCCCCCTACCGCTCGGCTGACGCCGAGTCGCTTCCCCCGGGAGGGGAAGAGAGGCGCGTCCTGAATCTTTCTCTGCCCCTTCTGGGGAAGTGGATCGCGCCCTCTCGCGCGAGACGAAG
>JANXWN010000383.1 GCA_025351125.1 Caulobacteraceae bacterium
CCAGGGCCACGCTGTCGGCGTCGGGGGCTTGGCGAACGTTGATCAGAACCGAATCGCGGCCTTGCGCCGTGACACGAGTCCACGTGGCGACGGGGGCCAAGCGGATGTCGGCGATGCTCGACAACGCCACCACGCCCGCGCCCGCCGTCGCGCCCGATTTGACCACCACACGCCCGATTTCGGCGACACCCTTGAGGCGATCGTCGAGTAGGGTCAGGTAGAGCCGGTGGCGATCTTCCAACTTGCCCGCCGCCACCAGAGTGTTGTTGGCGGCCAAGGCCTTGCCGACATCTTCGATCGACAGACCTAACGCCCGCGTGCGCGCCGGATCGAGGATTACCTGGTATTCGGCCAATCCACCGCCCAAAACTTCGACGCCCGCCACGCCCGGCGTCGCGGCAATCAAGGGTCGAAGCTGCTGATCGGCGAAGGCCCGCAGGGCGATCGGGTCACGCCGCGCCGAGCCTATCGCCAGTCCCAGCGTCGGAAACACCGTCGGATCCATCCGCTTGGCGCGGAAGGCGACTCCCGGCGGCAGGTTCGGCAGGGCGGCATTGACCGCGCCTTCGGCTTGCAGCAAGGCGGCGACCATATCCTGACCCCAGGCGAACGTGAGGCTGATGTCCGCCGATCCGCGACTGGTGGTGGAGCGAATATTGGTGACGCCCGGCACGCCGCGCAGGGATTCTTCGAGGGGCCGCGTGACCTCGGCCGCCATCTGGTCGGCGGCGCGATCACCGGCGTCGATCGAGACGACCACGCGGGGGAAATCGATATGCGGGAAAAGACTGACCGGCAATTTGATCGCTGACGCGACCCCAGCCAAGGTGAGGACGACGAAGGCGAACAGCACCGAGCGGACGCGACCGGCGAGAAGGCCGGTCATTTTAAGCGAACCGCCATGCCGTCTTCCAGCGCGGCGGCGCCGTCGAGCGCGACCTGCTCCCCGGCCTTGACACCGGCGCCGATTTCCACCCGTTCACCGGGGTTGGCGCCGATTTTGACGTCCCGTCGGTGCGCGATCCCGCCGGTGATGATAAAGACGTAGGCTTGGTCGCCCTCGTACAAGAGGGCGGCGCGCGGGACCCCAGGCGCGTCACGACTTCCCTTCAGGCCGATCACGCCCCGCACCGGCACGCCGGGTGCGATAGCGCCGCCGGGCGCGGTGGCGAAAACGGACGCCAGACGGGTCTGCGGGTCGGCGTGCGGGTCCACCGCCGACACGGTCGCTTGCGTGGAAAGACTGTCGTCCGACAGCGGCGACACCCGAACCGCTCCGCCAAGCGCGATACGCCCGGCGATGGCCGGCTCGACGCCTAGCCGCACCCTCAGGTTGGTTAAGCTGCCGATCTTGACGACGCCGACGCCAGCCGCCACCTGTTCACCCGGCGCGCCGGTGATACTCTCGACGACGCCCGCGATCGGCGCCCGCAGGGTCAAGCCGTTTAAGCGACCGCCCAACAGTTGTCCGCTCTTGGCGGCGATGACGGCGGCGGAGCGCGCCGTTTCCACCTCGGCGTCGGAGACCAGACCGGTCGCGCGTAACCGCTGAGCCCGCTGGTAGGCCGCCTGCGTCGTGGCGGCGTCCTGCCGCGCACGCGCGATATCGACTTCGGCGGTCGGGCTGGGAGTCAGAACGACCACCGCTTGGCCGGCCGCCACCGGGTGTCCGGCCGGAGCGAGGACTTGCATGATCCGCGCTTCGAATGGCGCCGCCAACACCCTTTCGCCCTGCGGCGCATAGGTGATTTCGCCGTAGGCGGTGACGGTGTCATCAATCCGTGCAGCGGTCACCGTCGCCACGGTGATCAAGGCGGTCGGCTTGACGTCCGGGGTGTCCTTCGGACCCTGGCACGCGCTCAGATACAGCAACGTCACCGGACATAAGATAAAAAGGCGCTTCATGGGACGGCTATTCATCCTTCAACGGCCCGCCGACGGCGATCTGCAGAGCAGAGAATTGTTCGGTCATCGCCTGTTCGAGCGTCGCTAAAACCAAGGTCTTGTCCGCGACGCTCTGCCGCGCGGCGCCGGCGGCGGCAAGCGAAATGTCGCCGTGCTTCGCGGCGGCTTCGGTCGCCGCGGCCAAGGGTTGCAGACTGGCCAATTGCCGCCGCACGACATCGCGCTCGCCAGCCTCGATGCTGATCTGGGACACGAGTTCAGCGATATCGGCTCGTGTAGTGAAAATTCTCGCGGCGTACTCCGCCCGCAATTGCTCGCGCGTCGCCAGAGCGACGGCGATGCCGCCGCGGCCAGCATTCCAGACGGGCAGGGCAAAGGCGATTTGGCCGTTCAATATATGATTGCCGGCGGTATCGTTGGTCGGCCCGATCGTCAGGAGCAGGCCGTTGAATCGGTCCATGGCCGCTTTGCGCACGGTGGCGTCTTGACTGGCATAGCCGGCTTCAAGGGCTTTGAGATCCAGGCGTTGAGCGCGGGCGCGCTGAAACAGAGCGTCGGCGTCGAGGCCGTCGCCGGGGACGGGCGGCGAGGCGATGGACAGCGCGGCCTCCGGCGCGAGGCCGAGCAGGGCGTTGAGGGCATGACGGGCGGTATTCAAGTCGCGCCGCGAGGTTGCGGCCTTGTCGGCCGAATCGACGGCGGCGATGCGCCGCGCCTCGACCTCGTCGGCTCTCACGTCGCCGCGCGCGGCCGCCGCCAGCACGTCACGCAGAATCGTGTCGCCAGCCACGCGGGACGTCTCGTTCAACGCGGCGATCCGGCTCAAGGCCGCGACGCGACCGGCCAACACGCGGGCTTGCCCCGCCGTCTGCCACTCCTGCCAAGCGATATCGAGGCGCACTTGTCGGGCCGACGCCCGATTGCGCGCCCGCACCACGCCGCGGTCACGCAGCGCGATCAAATCCTGGGCGATTTGCGCCGTCCAGCCGTTCAGCATGTCCGGCCCGGACAATAGCTTGTCAAAGCCCAGCGTCACCGTCGGATCGGGCAGCAAGCCCGCGTCGAACGCCTGCGCGCCGGACACCTTGGCCTTGGCCCGGGCCGATTTCAGGTCCGGGTTGGCGATCACCGCGATCACCCCCAGCGCGTCGGGCGTGAGAGGCTGCGAAAAATCGATCGCGACGGGTTTGAGCACCGAGTGTTGAAAGCCGGCCGCGTCGCGCGCGAGGGTGGCGCGATCAGGGCCGCGCAAAACTTCGTCGACCGACGGCGCGAGGGGCGCGGGCGGCGCGCTCGCGCAGCCCGCCAGCAGGAGGATCGTCACAGCCACGACCACAACGCTTCCGCCCGCGTGATTTGCCGTCGTCCGCAAACCGTTCACTTCCGCTCCTCAATCTCGTCCGCATTCACCAACGCCGCGCAACGCCGGTGGCCCGTCATTAGGCGGCGCACCTGACTATAACCTGAACGCACGCATCGACGATCACCCGCCTGTTCCCGCCCCGACGATTGTCGCGGCGTAGCCGGGGCTCACTCCGCCGTGCGTTGCACCCCCAGTCGCCTGACTTCCCAATCCAGCGTTACGCCGAATTTCGCTAAAACATCCGACCGCACTGTCTCGCCTAAATTCTCCAGATCGGCCGCCGTGGCGGCCCCGGTATTGATCAGGAAGTTGGCGTGCAAGGGCGAGAACATCGCTCCGCCCATCGCCTTGCCGCGCCAGCCGGCGGCGTCGATCAGGCGCCAAGCCGAGTCACCAGGGGGATTTTTAAAGGTCGAACCGCCGGTTTTTTCCCGGATCGGCTGGGTGGTTTCGCGGCGTGCGGTGATGGCCGCGATGGCTTGGCCGAGCGCTTCGGGGTCGGCGTGAGAACCGCGAAACGCCGCTCCGGTCCACACAAACCCTTCGGGGGTATTGCTGTGGCGATAGGCGTAACCCAGCTGCGAGGTCTTGAAGACGCGTTTGGCGCCCGTTCGATCCACCCCCCACGCCGCCGTCAAAACCCCCGCCGTCTCGAGGCCGTAGCAGCCGGCATTCATGGTCACCGCGCCGCCGACGGTTCCGGGTATGCCGCTCAGGAACTCCAGTCCGCCGATGCCACTCTTGGCGGCGGCTCGGGCCACGGCATTGTCCAACGCCGATGCGCCGGCGACGACAGTCCCCGCGCCGGCGTCGAGGGTCAGGCCGGCAAAAGCACGGCCGGCGAGCCGCGTCACCACGCCTTCGACGCCGCCATCGCGAACGATGACGTTGGAACCGACGCCCAAAACGGTCAGCGGGATCTCGGGGGGGAGGACGCGGAGGAACGCCGCCAGATCGTCCTCGTCCGCCGGTAGAAACAACACCTCGGCCGGCCCGCCGACTCTGAGCCAGGTAAAGGGGGCGAGCGGCTCGTCGATCAGCAGCTTGCCGCGTACGGCGGGGAGGGCATTTTTCCAGGTCACTCTTCAACCACAGTCCTTTTCATGGACGTCATAGCCGGGCGTCAGTCCCGGCTATCCATTGGGCGAGCAGGTGGGTGTGGCCGTGCGCGCGCACACTAAAGACTCCAATTGGTCCGGCAG
>JANXWN010000129.1 GCA_025351125.1 Caulobacteraceae bacterium
TCTCGCGCTCGGCGCGGTGTTATTGCTGGCCGGTATCACCGCCATCGCGGGGCTGCGGTTTACCGCCCACCCGCGCCGGTGATGTCCTTGATCAGCGCCTGAACCGTCGGCTTGGCCCCGGCCCCCCAAACGACTTTGAGATGTTCTAAAGTGCGCCCCGCCGGCCCCTCGAAGCGCCAATCGCAATGGTCAAATTTACAGCCGTCGAACACCGGAGGTTCACCACCGCTATAAATCAGGCGACATTTACGGAATTCGCAATCACTAAAATTTTCCCCGTCGAGCGCTATGGTTTCTTGGGTGAAACTGACCGCGTGCTGCAGCCCGCCCGCCTCAGTCATCATCAAGGCCAGCGTCGTCTGCGGACGGCTCAACGCCCGCGGCCCTATCTCGCTCCCGTTGCTCGCGCTTTAAGGCGGCCTTCTCGGCGACCTTGGCCGCCTTGATCCGCTCGCGATCAAGCCGTTCAAATTGGTAGTTGGGTTTTCTCGGCATACAGCGCTTATCCTCTGACGGCTAAAGACGACTCTGCGCCGTCCATCGCTGATTTGCGCGCGTTTGGCGAGGGCAGAAGCGAGCGACTGTTAGTTGGGGCGAAACTTCTTCGGAATCGCCGCCACTTCTTCCGGCGTAAGTTTCGTCAAGGTCCTGGCGATCAAAGGCTCGGCGAACCCCTGGCTGTCAGACACCTTGAGGTCCAAATCCAACGCCGTGCAAATGCTGGAACTGCCGCGATTAATCGACACGAGGTGCACGTTGGGCGATTGCAACTGCGACGACCCGGCGCTGAGATCGACACGATAGACGTCGTGCATATTAACACCAAGGTAGATCACGTCAGGGCTCGGCGATTTCCAACCCTCCCACTGCGTCGTGAAAAAACACGGCGTATGGCCGGTCGCGACGCCGGCGTGGCTGGCGCCGGCTACGGCGGCGAGTGCGAACAAACTTAAGGCAAAACGGTGTGCGGTCACAAAAACCTCTTCGGAAAGCGCCACCCTCCCTGTGATAGATGGGGTTAAGGAGAGGCGTTGTCAATTTTAAGGGCGGTTTGCGCCCCGAGGGCGAGGGCTCGGCATAACGGCGATTGAACCGCGCCCCGATTGGGTGTAACGCGCCCGCCGGATCGATGGCGGACGGCCGCGAAGGTTCGGCGCCGCGGAGGGCGTAATTTGGACGTACAGGTCCCTAACCAGCCCAGCCCGCTTGAGCCCGACCCGCTGCCGGCGAAGCCGCCGCGGGTGCGCCGCGCCGGGCACAAACGCGGTTTCGCCACTTTGTCACTCGGTGCGGTGGGCGTCGTGTTCGGCGATATAGGCACCAGTCCGCTGTACGCCATGCGGGAAGCGTTGGCGCATTCTCGGGCGGTCGGCCCGCCGGAACTCGCTGTCTTGGGCGTGGTGTCGCTGGTGTTGTGGACCCTAACGTTAATCGTCAGCGTTAAATACGTTTTGTTCTTGATGCGCGCCGACAATAAGGGCGAAGGTGGGCCGGTCGCCTTGATGGCGTTGGCGCAACGGGCGCTCGGCCGGTCGACCAAGCCGATCTTTTTTCTCGGCATCGTCGGGATCGCTCTGTTTTATGGCGACGGCGTTATCACACCGGCGTTTTCGGTCCTGTCGGCCGTCGAGGGCCTGAAGACCGCGCCGCTTCTCGCGCACCGCGTCGATCATTTCGTCCTGCCGATCGCCGCCGGCATTCTGATCTGGCTGTTTTTGGTTCAGGCGCGCGGCACGAAGCGGATGGCCTCGTGGTTTGGGCCGGTGACCACCGCGTGGTTCTTGACCCTTGGGGCCTTGGGCCTGTTTCATATTCGTGACGACCTTTCGATATTGCGCGCGTTCTGGCCCGGTTACGGTATCGGGTTTTTGATCGAAAACGGCGTGGTCGGTTTTTTGATTCTCGGCAGCGTGTTTCTCGCCGTGACGGGCGCGGAGGCGCTTTATGCGGATATGGGGCATTTCGGAAAGTGGCCGATTCGCGCCGCGTGGCTGGTGCTGGTCTTTCCCTGCCTCGCGCTAAACTATCTAGGCCAAGGGGCTTTGGTGCTGCATCACCCCGCCGCCCGCCACAGTCCATTTTTCGAGATGGTGCCGCATTCGCCTTTCGCCTATTGGCCGGTCCTGGCCCTGGCGACAACGGCGGCGGTGATCGCCAGTCAAGCGGTTATCACAGGCGCCTTTTCGATGACGCAGCAGGCGGTCCAACTGGGCCTGCTGCCACGCATCGCCATCAATCGCACGTCCGAGACGCAAACCGGTCAGATTTTCGTGCCGACGGTAAACGGTTTGATGATGGGCGGCGTGTTGATTTTGTTGGTGGTGTTCCAGAGCTCGCATGGTTTGGCGGCGGCCTACGGCGCGGCGGTGACCGGAACCATGTTAATCAGCACACTGCTGGCCGCCGTCGTCGCGCGGCATATGTGGAAATGGAAGGTAGGGCAGATTGCCCTGTTTCTAATCCCTCTTTCCTTCATCGACGCGGTGTTTCTGGTGTCCAATTTGTTCAAGCTGGCGCAGGGCGCTTGGTTGCCGGTAGTGTTCGGCGCTGGACTGGTGATTATTATGTGGACCTGGTCGCGCGGGGTCAGGATCTTGAGCGAAAAAACGCTCGCCGAAAGTATTCCCGTGGCCGACGTGATCGATATGCTCACCGCGCGCCCACCGCAACGCGCGCCGGGGACGGCGCTGTTTTTCACCTCCAACGCCGACTTGGCGCCCGTCGCTTTGATGCACAACCTGAAACACAACAAGGTGCTGCATCAGAACAATGTTATCTTGACCGTCAACACCACCGAGACCCCCCGCGTTTCGGAGGAAAATCGCATCCGCATCGAACCGATCGGACGGGACTTCAAGAAAGTCATTTTATCATATGGGTTTATGGAAAATCCCAACGTACCCAAAACCTTGACGCAGTGTCGTCGGATGGGTCTGAAGTTCGACATCATGTCGACCACATTTTTCTTGGGCCGTCGATCGATCGTGCCTGATATTCGGTCCGGCATGCCGTTGTGGCAGGATCGTCTTTTTATCTTCTTGATTAGGAATGCCGCCAATCCCACCGACTTCTTCCATATTCCGCCCGGGCGGGTGGTCGAGTTAGGCACGCAGGTTTCGGTTTAGACGCGGCCTGGAAAAACCTTTCTCTCCGCTTTATGGGGGGTTAGAGCCTGTGTTGGTTTTGAAGGACCCCGATGACCGCCGAAATGTCCGTCAAAAAAGTCGTGCTCGCCTATTCCGGCGGTTTGGACACGTCGATTATCCTCAAATGGTTGGAACAAACCTATGCCTGCGAGGTGGTGACCTTTACCGCCGATCTGGGCCAGGGCGAGGAACTGGGCCCCGCGCGGGACAAGGCTCTGCTGCTCGGCGTCAAGCCGGGGAACATCTACGTCGAAGACCTTCGCGAAGAATTTGTTCGCGATTTCGTCTTTCCGATGTTTCGCGCCAACACCGTTTACGAAGGGCAGTATCTGCTCGGCACCGCTATCGCCCGGCCTCTGATCGCCAAGGCGCAGATCGATATCGCCCGCAAGGTGGGCGCCGACGCGGTCTGTCACGGCGCGACCGGCAAGGGTAACGATCAGGTTCGTTTTGAACTCGGCTATTATGCGCTGCAGCCCGATATTCGCGTCATCGCCCCCTGGCGCGAGTGGAATTTCAAGAGCCGAGAGGCTCTGATGGCCTTCGCCGAACAGCATCAAATTCCGATAGCCAAGGACAAACGCGGCGAGGCCCCGTTCAGCGTCGACGCCAATCTTCTGCACTCGTCGTCCGAGGGCAAGGTGCTGGAGGACCCCGACGTCGACGCGCCCGAATTTGTGCACATGCGCACCATCGCGCCGGAAGATGCCCCCGACACCGCGACCCTTTTCACCCTGGATTTCGAGCGGGGCGATCCGGTCGCCATCGACGGTGAGGCGTTGTCACCGGCGGCTTTGCTGACCCGGCTCAATCAACTCGGCCACGACAACGGCGTGGGCCGACTGGATTTGGTCGAGAACCGTTTCATCGGCATGAAATCACGCGGTGTCTATGAGACGCCGGGCGGAACCATCCTTCTCGCCGCTCATCGGGGCATCGAATCGATCACGCTCGACCGTGGCGCCATGCACCTCAAGGATGAGTTGATGCCCAGATACGCGGCCTTGATCTACAACGGCTTCTGGTTCGCGCCCGAACGTGAAATGCTGCAGGCGGCGATCGATTTTTCGCAAGCCAAAGTCACCGGTCGGGTGCGGGTGAAGCTTTACAAAGGCAATATCGCGATCGTCGGCCGTTCCAGCCCGCATTCTCTTTACGACCAGGACTTGGTCACTTTCGAAGAAGGACAATCGGCCTACGACCACCGCGACGCGGCCGGATTTATCAAGCTCAACGCATTGCGGTTGCGGGTTAACGCCAAGCGGGACGCGCGGGATTAGAGAATCGCCAAATATGTGACGCCTCCGTCATTTTTCTTGACTCGCGTCTAAACTCTGTTCAGATAGGCCCATCGGAATCCAATTTTGGGAGGAGATTCGCGTGGCCGACGGCAATATCACCAAAGATGCGATGTACGAGGCGGTCGCGCCCGACGATTTCGTCTCCATGCTCGATCTGGATCGCTATGGCGACCGGTCAAACGCTTTCGACAAGATCATCGCGGCGACCCACGACCATTTCTGGGATCCGCTCGATAAGGATTACATCGATTTCGATGAGCCGTTCGATATGGAAAACCAGGCTCTATTGCCTGAATCGATGATCGGCGCTCTCCAAACGAAATACGTGTCGGAACGACTCAGCGACCCGAAGGAACGGATCCGGTTCATTAACGAACAGACCCTACGCAGTTTCTCCTCGATCCTGCATGGCGAACAAGGCGCATTGAATCTTTCCGCGTCGCTTTGCCACGTGCTTTACGATCAAGGGGCGCAGGAATACGCCGCCAATCAGACCCGCGAGGAAGCCCGCCACGTTACGGCCTTCGCTAAGTACATCAAGGCGCGTTGGGGCCGCCCCGCGCCCTGTAGCCCGGTGCTGCAAAGCCTGTTGGTCGAAATTATCTCCGCGCCGGAAGTCTATAAGAAAATCATCGGCATGCAGATGCTCGTCGAAGGTCTGGCGATGGGTGCGTTCGCCACTTTCTTTCAGAAAATCAATGACCCGCTTGGCCGCAAGCTGATGCAATTGGTGATGACCGACGAGGCGTTCCATCACAAATTCGGCAAGATATGGGCTGATCGCACGGTGCCCAAACTCTCGCCGGACGAGCACATTATCATCGAGGACTGGGCGGCGCATTGCTTCCAAACCCTATTATTCAACCTCGTCGCCCCCAGCGAACAGCGCGATCTGTATGAAATGTTCGGCCTCGATCCCGATCGCGTGATTGCCGAATTCGCCGAGATCGCCACCGACGCCGCACGGCGCGAAGACATGAAGGAAGCGACCAACATATTCCGCGTGTTGATCAAAACCCTGCTCAACGCCGGCATCATTACCGACCGGACGCGCGCTTTCTACGGCCTGTACGTCGACATGGACGAACTCAAGGCGGAAGGCGACAGGATGGTCGGGGACGATATAGCCGACGAAGGCATCGCCTATCTAAAGACGATCAACTTCCGAGACCGTTCACCGGCTATGAAGATCGCCGCCGAATAGGCAGGGTCGCGGCCGCTCGCCGCGGCCTCTTGACCTCGAACGAAAGCGGAACGATGGAGAAGTATGGACTCTGTCGTTCTCGCGTTTTCCAGGCCCGACGCCACCAGCGCCGTAACCCGCGGCGCGACGCGGCTGATGCTTGAACTGGGCCATGCGCCGTTGTCGGAAGTCAGCCTGCCGAACGGACGGCGGGCGGACATTATGACCCTGGGACCGCGCGGAGAGATTGGCATTATCGAGGTCAAGTCGAGCCTTGAGGACTTTCGCGCTGACAAGAAATGGACCGACTACGCCCCGTATTGCGACAGCTTTTATTTCGCCGTGGCGCCCGAATTTCCGCAAGGCATCCTGCCGCAAGAGCCGGGTCTCATCGTCGCGGATGGCTTTAATGGCGAGGTCATGCGCGCCGCGCCACTCATCGCTTTGAGCGGTCCCCGACGAAAGGCGCTGACGTTGGCCTTCGCCCGTTTGGCCGCCATGCGCGAACTAATGACGTCGGTTTAGGCGGCCGGTTTATTTCGGCGCGCGTTTAGAGAGGATTCTCTGCAGAGTCCGGCGATGCATATTGAGCCGTCGGGCGGTTTCGGACACGTTTTGCGAGCACATTTCATAGACCTTTTGGATGTGTTCCCATCGTACGCGGTCGGCGCTCATCGGGTTGTCCGGCGGCTCGGGACCATCGTTGATTCCAGCGGTGAGGAGTGCGCGAACCACATCGTCGGCGTCCGCGGGCTTCGCCAAGTAATCGACGGCGCCGGCCTTCACGGCGGCCACGGCGGTGGCGATATTGCCATAGCCGGTCAGCATGACGATCCGCATATCCGGACGGGCTTGGCGCAAGGTCTCGACGATCGACAGCCCCGATCCGTCCCCTAGCCGCATATCGAGAACGGCAAAGGCGGGCGCCTGGCTTGAAACCGTCGCCAGCGTGTCGGCCACGCCTTCCTCGATCCGCACGTCAAAGCCTCGCGCCAGGAGCGCCCGACCCAGTCGATTGCGCAAGATGGCGTCGTCATCCAGGAGCAAGAGCGTCTTGTCTGGAAGCGCAGCCACCGCCGCTTCTATCTCGCTGGTAAGCATTCTTTTCCGCAGCCCCGACCCTGGTTAGGTCATATTGAATATAGCTACTGAAAAGAGTGTTAACTCCTGTAAAATCTATGCTGAAACGGTGGCTTCAATCTCCGCGCGCGCCCAGCGGGCGGCAACAGTGGCGCCTTCGCGGCGCACATTCTTGGCTTCTACGTTGGCGCCCGTGCGCTCGAGCAAGGTTTTGGCGATGAAAAAACCCAACCCCATGCCGACATGGCTGGTGCGCGACTCTTCGGCGTTGGGCCGGCTGGTCACGTACGGTTCGCCCAGCTTGGCTAAAACCTCGGCATTGAATCCCGGGCCATCGTCCCGCACCTCGATGGTGATCCATTTGGTGTCAAATCGGGCGATCACCAGAATTTCCGACCGCGCGAAGTCGAACGCGTTTTCCACGAATGCCGTTATCGCGTGTGAAATCTCGGATTTGCGCCAGATGTCCGGCGGCCGCGATCCGACCGACCCGGTGACGAATCCCTCGGCGCGCACATCGACCTTTCCGACGTGCGGCGCCAGAATCTCACCGACAAACTGGCTTAGTGTGACCCGCTCATACATGGCGTCGGTGACTTCGGGGGTGTGCGAGAGTCGTTTAAGAATGTCACGGCAGCGTTCCGCCTGTTCCACCAGAAGCCAGGCGTCGTCTTGCAACGGACCGGCGGGCGCCTCGCGCGCCAATTCCTTGGCGACAACCGTTATGGTCGCCAGGGGCGTCCCCAACTCATGCGCCGCCGCCGCCGCCAGCCCGTCCAGGGCGGTCAATTTCTGTTCGCGGGCAAGCACCGTCTCGGTGACTTGCAGGGCCAACACCAATCGACGGCCCTCCGAAGCGGCCCAGGCCGCGAAACCCCCGGTGAAGGCAATAGCGAAAACTAAGGCGCACATTCTGCCTAGCCGCAGGGGGGAGAGGAATGACGACCCCGCCGCGAGGGCGGTCGGAAACCAATTGGGCGCCACGGCCACGCCCGCGGCGCACACCACCGCCAAAACCGTCAGACTGAGCGCATGGCGCGGCGGAAGAGTAGTTCCCGCTACCGCAACGGGAATAATCAGCAAGAAACTAAATGAGTTGGCCAATCCACCGGTAAAATACAGCAAAAACGAAAATTCCAGAATGTCAAAAACGAATTGACCAGTCGCCCACCAGGGGTTTGTTGATCGATTTACCGCGGGGATGAGTGAAATTGCTGCTGTATAGATCGCATTTGCCGCGATCAATTTATAACTCAGCAGGAAAGGAAAATCGACTTTCAATCCAGACGCGACAATCGGAATCGAAATGGCTTGAAGCGTGATAAACAGGCACCGCAGGATCACCAAGCTTCGATTGGCGAGGGGAGTTCCCGTCGCTGATCGGCCTTGCGGGGACGCCGCGCTAATCGTATCGGCGCGAACCGCGCCACCGCCGGCCGGCCGGCGAGGGGTTTTAAGTCCGAGGGTCGCTGTCATGCCGATAAGATGCTGCAATGGTTTTGAAGGGACATGTTGTTGACCATACGCTTTTCGTTCCTCGCGCACATGGTGTTGCTGACCATTTTGCTCGGCGGCGCCGTCGGTTGCGGTCCTCGGACCCCGTCGTCCGCCACGACGGCCGGCCCGGGCGAATCGCCATCGATCGGCGGTAATTTTCTCCTCACCGATACGGCGGGACGACGGGTGGATCAATCAATCCTGAAGGGCAAATGGAGCGCGGTGTTCTTCGGATACAGTTCGTGCCCCGATGTTTGTCCGACGACCCTCACTTTGTTGGGCCAATCGCTGTCGGCGCTGGGGCCTGCGGCGCAACATGTTCAGGTGGTTTTCATCACTATTGACCCGGCGCGTGACACCCCGACGCAGCTCAAACAATATTTGTCGAGTGCATCGTTTCCCAAAGGGGTCATCGGGTTGACCGGCGGCGCGGACGATATCGCCGCCGTCGCCCGCGCTTACCGCGTCTACTACAAAAAGGTTCCCGACGGGGCGACCTACAGCATGGACCACACCGCCGTCATCTACTTGATGAACCCGCGGGGGGTGTTCACCGACCCGATCAGCCCCTCGGCTTCTCCGACCGATGTCGCCGGCCAAATCAAAAAGGCGATGGACAAGGGATAGCACCATGTCGCGCTGGACTTGGTTCGCGCGCGCAGGCATATTGCTGCGTTGCACAAAATCGAGGCCCTATGCTTTACGCTATCCAGGAAGCCGCCTATCGCTCGGCGGCGCCGGTCCGACTAGCCGCCCAACTGGCGCGCGATTTCTGGCGCTCGCCGTTCAATCCGGCCAGCGCGTCCGACCTTGGTCGCCGGCTTTACGCCTCGTCGGATCTGTTAGCCGGCCTGACCAAACGCTATTTCAAACCCGCCTGGAAAATTGATCAGGTCGTGGTGGAAGGTTCTCCCGTGCGCGTGACATGCGAGACGCGATGGTCTTCGCCATGGGTTAAATTGCTGCATTTCCGGCGTGAGCCGTCTGATTTGGCACGCATCGGTCGGCAGGTGGGTGGCCCGCCCGTGCTGATCGTGGCGCCGCTGTCTGGGCATTTTGCCACCTTGCTGCGCGGCACGGTCGAGACCTTTTTAATCGATCACGATGTTTTTGTCACCGACTGGTCGAACGCCCGCGATGTGCCGTTGTTTGAGGGGCGATTTGGTTTTCACGACTATATTGACGCGATCGGCGACATGCTGCGCCAGATTGGCCGGCGCGTGCACGTCGTTGCGGTTTGCCAACCGGGGCCGCCGGTCCTGGCGCAAGCCGCCCTAATGGCAGCCGATAACGATCCGCTGCGGCCCGCGAGCCTGACCTTCATGGGCTCTCCGATCGACGCAAGGATGTCCCCGACAGTCACGAATAAATTGGCGGAAGAGCGGCCGTTCGCCTGGTTCCAGTCGAATATGATCTACACCGTCCCGTGGCCCTACGCGGGATTATTGCGCCGAGTATATCCGGGGTTCGTGCAGCTATTCAGCTTTATGTCGATGAATGTCGAGCAACACCAAGCGGCGCACCGACGCTATTTCGATAATTTGGTCACCGGTGATGGCGACTCAGCCGACAAACATCGCGAATTTTATAATGAATATCTGTCTGTATTGGACCTTAGCGAAGAATTCTATCTGGAAACAATCAATATTGTCTTTCAAAATTACCTGTTGCCGAAAGGCGAGTTGGTCCACGATGGCCGCTCAGTCGATCCAGCGGCGATAACCGACATCGGCTTGATGACCGTTGAGGGCGAAAACGACGACATTTCCGGCGTGGGTCAAACGCAAGCCGCGCATGCTCTGTGCCCGCACTTGCCCGACGATCTACGAGAACTCTATGTCCAGCCGGGGGTAGGGCATTATGGCGTATTCCACGGTCGCCGGTTCGCGTCGGAAATTTATCCGCGTGTGCGCGATTTTATCGCTTGTCGGGAACGGGCTTTATCGGTGACCGAGCCAGGCCTATCGTCGGCTGATGAGTCTCTTTCCAAAACGGTTCGCCGACGGCGCGCGGCTTGAGCTGAACGGCGTCGTTGTGCGCTTGGCGGTTAATCGTCGAGCGCGCCGGATATCGTTGCGCATCGATGCCAAAACCGGAGAGGCGCGCGTCACGGCGCCGTCGCTTAGTCGGTTGGCTGACGCGGTCGATTTCGCGCAGTCTCGGCGCGACTGGATCGCGACGCAACTGGCCGCCCGTCCCACGCCGAAAACCTGGCGGGCCGGTGACCTGATAACCGTGTTTGGCGAAACGTGCCGCCTGGACCCCGATGGGCGGCGCCCGCGTTTTGTGAGCGGCGACCACAATGGCTCAACACGGTTGACGGGCTGCGGCCGGGGCGATGTCGATATCGGTTTGGTCACCCGAGCTATAAGACACGAGGCGCTCGCCGTGTTCGCCCGCCGGGTCAATCACTATTGCACCGCTCTCGGCGAGCCCACTCCGACGTTGTCGCTGTCGGATGCGCACACTCGTTGGGGATCTTGCGCGCCGGCGCGGGCCGGACGTCCCCCGTCCATCCGTCTTAGCTGGCGCTTGGCGCTGGCGCCGTTTTTGGTGGCCGACTACGTGGTGGCTCATGAATGCGCCCACCTGCTGGAAGCCAACCACGGTCCGCGGTTCTGGCGCCACGTTCACGGCCTGGTTGGAGAGCATCGTCCTCACCGCGATTGGCTTCGCGCTCACGGCGGTGGTCTGCACGCGTTTGGGCGGTAGACCGACAGACGAGTTTACATCGGGGTGTCGGACGTGGACGAAGGGGCTTCGGGATCGACGCCGTCGCGCGGCGCGGGCATGTTTTCAACGGGGCTGGGGTCGAGCAGGGGATCCAGGGTGTCCCGGCTGGCCGGCGGCGGCGTGACCCCACCCGGAATGGCCTGGTTTTGCAGGTAGGGCAAGGCCGCCGCCATGAAATTGCGCCAGATCTCGGTCGGCGCGCCGCCGCCGGTGACTTTTTTCATCGGGCTATTGTCGTCGCGGCCAACCCACACCGCGGTCGTGAAGCCGCCAGTATAGCCGACGAACCAAGCGTCCTTATAGTCGCTCGTCGTTCCGGTCTTACCGGCCAAATCGTAACCGGCGACTTTGGCCCTGGCGCCGGTGCCCGAGCCCACCACCTGCCGCATCATTTGCACCATGTAATAGAGCGCTGGCGCGCCGATCACACTCTCGCGAACCGATTTTTCCGCCCCGTGATCATACAGGACTTGCCCGCTGGCCAGTCGAATACGCTCTATGCCGTAGGCATGGACTCGCAGACCGCCGTTAGCAAAGGCGTCATAG
>JANXWN010000472.1 GCA_025351125.1 Caulobacteraceae bacterium
CGCACGGCGCGTTCATTGTCATTGGATCGGTCATTCCGATGGTCTCTGTGTGGGTCGAACCACGCGCGACGAGCTGATTTTTGCCGTTCAATGGACCGGGGGAACCGCCGCGACGGCGGTTGAAGGCGCGGAGCGGATGGGGTTGACGCGCGTGCTTGATCTTCCGGTCCGGCATTTGTCGGCCGGTCAGCGACGCCGGCTGGCGTTGGCTCGACTGATCGCCGCGCGCCGATCGGTTTGGCTGCTGGACGAACCCTTGACGCCGCTCGACGCCAACGGTCGCGCGCTGATGGGGGAGATTATGAGCGACCATCTTTCCGCCGGCGGCATTATAATCGCGGCCCTGCACGATCCTTTGCCGATCGCCGTCCGCATCGTCCAGGTCGCTGAGTGACGGCCCTGGTCGCCCTGTTCCGCCGTGAATTGGCCCTGACGTGGGGACGGGGCGGCGGACCCCTACTGGCCGTCGGCTTTTTTGTCGCGGCGGCCCTGATGTTCCCCCTTGCCATCGGCGCGGCGCCGCAGCGTCTGCAAGCGGTCGCCGGTGGGGTCACCTGGGTGGCCTTGGCCTTGGCGAGCCTGCTGTCACTTGAACCGTTGTTCGAACGCGATTTCGACACCGGGGCTCTGGAGATCCTGAGCTTGGGGCCCTTGTCTCTCGAGGTGATCGCCGCCGCCAAGTGCGCCGCGCAATGGCTGGCCACCGGCGCGCCTCTGGCGTTGGCGGCGCCGGTGGTGGCCGTTAGCCTCGGTGCGACGGTCGCGACCGGCGCGCTCGTCGGACTAGCGGCCACGATCGGCGGAATCGCCTTTGCCTTCCTCGGCGGAACAGGCGCGGCCTTGGCCCTCGCCGGTCGGCGCGGCGGGGTTTTGATCGCCTTGATCGTCCTTCCACTATTGACCCCACCGGTGATTTTTGGCGGCGCGGCGATCGCGAACTTCGCGGCCGGCCTTCCGTGGGCCGGGGGAATGATCTTACTGAGCGCCTACGCTCTGGCCACCGTTGCCCTGACCCCATTCGCCATGGCGGGCGCGTGCCGTAACGCCTTGTCGTGAGCGATGCGGAGTTCTAGTCAGCGATGATGATCTCCACCTTGGCCAATCCCCACAAATTCATGGCGTTCTCGCGCTGGGCAACGCCGGTCCTTGGCATTCTGGGCGCGGCCTTGATTGGTGGGGGCCTATGGCTCGGTTTGGCCGCCCCGCCGGACTATCAGCAGGGCGAAACCGTGCGCATCATGTTCGTGCATGTCCCGGCGGCCTGGGTATCCATGCTGGCCTACGCCTGCCTGGGCGGCGCCAGTTTCGTCTCCCTGGTGTTCAGGCACGCCCTCGCGGATGCGGCGGCCAAAGCAGTCGCGCCGATCGGGGCCACGTTCACGGGCATGGCGTTAGTCACCGGATCATTGTGGGGGCGTCCGATGTGGGGCGCGTGGTGGGTGTGGGGCGACGCGCGCCTGGTCTCGGTGCTGGTATTGTTGTTGCTGTTTCTGGGCTACATGGCCCTGCGCGCCAGCATAGACGATGAGGCCAAGGCGGCGCGGGCGGCGGAAATTCTCGCCTTGGCAGGCTTGATCAACCTGCCGGTAGTCAAGTTTTCGGTGAACTGGTGGAACACCTTGCATCAAGGTGAATCGATCATGCGGACCGGCGGTCCGACCTTAGCGCCGGTCTATTTGACGCCCCTTTTGTTGGTCGGCGCGGGATATTCTTTGTCATTTGGCGCTCTTTGGCTGATGCGGACGCGCGGCGAGGTATGGCGGCGGCGCGCCGCGAGTCTGACGTTGCAAGCGGCGCTGACATGACCACTTGTCCGCTGGATATGGGCCGCTACGCTGCGTTCGTCTGGCCGGCCTACGGGGTGAGCGCGGTGGGGTTTGCCTGGATGATCGTCGATACCGCGCTGCGGGCGCTGCGGGCGCGACGGTCCGTCGAGCGCCTCGAGGCGGAGCGCCGGGCGCGAGAGTCAGGGTCGTGAAGCGGTCCGTCGCGCTCATTCCAGTCGCCGTATTGGCGATATTGATCGCGGTCTTCGCCGGCTGGTCGCTCCACTGCGAGACGCATGTCGAACCGACCGCGATGGTCGGCAAACCCTTGCCGGCCTTGGTTCTGACACCGCTCGACGGCGGCGCGCCCACGGCCGTGCGATCGGCCCTCAAGGGTCCGGTGCTGATCAATGTCTTCGCATCGTGGTGCGGGCCCTGCGCGGAGGAAGCGCCAGCGCTGGCCGCGCTGAATGCGGAAGGCGCGCCGATTATCGGTATCGCCACCAAAGACACGCCGGCCGCGACGGCCGCTTTTCTGGCGCGTTTTGGCAATCCGTACCGGCGCATTCTGCTCGACCGCGACGGTCGCGCCGCAATCGATCTGGGCGCCACGGGCGTGCCCGAAACCTTGGCGGTGGACCGCGCCGGCGTGATCCGCGGCAAATGGGCGCTCCCGCTTACCCCCGAGGCGGCGGAAACATTGTTGCGGCAAGCGGGAAGCGCCACTCCAGGCTAGAGCGTGACCGCACCACCGCCGCCGGCTTCGTCGCCCCAAGCGATGTAGCCGCTCGCCATCGCCAAAGCACTGATTGGTGCGCCTTTCTCCGCCTTGATTGGTGTTATGATCTGAGTCTCAAGGTCGCAAAGCCAAACCCGTCCGTCATCCAGGCCGGCGCAGAACCTTGATCCACCGGGATCGGCCGCCGCTCGGGTCACCAAGGCGGTTTCGTCATGGCCAAGCTCCATCGCCTGCTTTCCCATTGGTCCGCCACCGCCAAATGGCCATAGCACCACGCCATGCGCCCCGGAGGTCGCCAACCACGCGCCCTTGGCGACAAATATCAGGCTGCGCACCTTGGCCGGGTAGCCGCCCATGCGCATATCCATCGCATCGGACAGCCGCCAGCCGTGCAGAGCGCCCTCTTGCATCGATGAGATCAGGAATTTCCCGTCGGGACTGAAGGCAGCGGCGATGTGCGAACCGGCCCACCGCATATTCACGGGCGTCTGCTCGACGATCCGCGCGTACCAAAGGGCCGCGCCGCCATAGGTCGCGGCGGCGATGCGTCGACCCTTGGGATCGAAAGCCAGGGCGGCGACCGAGGCCGGGTGGGCGAACCGTCGCGCGAACGCGGGGTCCTTGATATCCAAAACCGTAACCTCGCGACCGGCCGAAAAGGCGATCAGACCCGAGACCGTCGACACTGCCACCGCGTCGATCCAACGATGGCCGATCGACGCTAATTCAATCGCAACGCCTGGCCGCGACCAGACCAGTCGCCCGTCGTCGCCGCCGGTTACAAGTCCGGCGCCTGATGGATGCGCCGCCGCGCACAGAATCGCGCCGTCGTGCGCCCTCGTTCGTTCGCCGTCAGCCCAAACGATCGCGCCATCCCCTAAAGCAAAGGCCGGGCCGGTTTGATTGAAGACGATATCGGTGACAAAGGCGTCCAAAGCGAAGGTCATGACTCTCGCCTTAGCGGAAAGCGCTGAGGTTTGGCGAGCCTCGCCCGTCTTTGCGCGACCGCGAAACTCAGGCTTTACATCGGCGGTTTTCCGCGCGATTGGTGGGGCCGATTATTGGCGCGCGCTCGTATCGTGGGCTTTTTGCGCAGGGAGTTATCTATGGCGGCTAAGCTTTCCGGCGGCGGCGGCGGCAAGTTCGACCTCGGTCAGAACAGCGATATGAACGTGACGCCGTTCGTGGACGTCATGTTGGTGCTCTTGATCATCTTCATGGTTGTGGCGCCGTTGGCGACGGTTTCGATCAGGCTTGATCTGCCCCCGGCGACGCAGACGCCGCCGAACCCGAAGGACAAGCCGCCAACGTATATTTCGATCTTGGATAGCAACCAAATCCTGGTTTACGCTGGCAAGTCCGCCGCCAAGCCGTCGTCACTCGCCGCGCTCGTGTATGATCTCCCGGCGGCGCTTGCCGTCGCCAATCCGACCAACGAGCGTGTTTTCATCCGCGCCGACCGCCATGTGAAGTATCGTCAGTTTATGGACGTGATCAACCAGCTTCAGCGGGACGGCTATTACAAGATTGGCCTGATCGCGGAAAATCTGGGTTAAGGCCGCGCGAGCGCCGACCCAATCCTGATGCTCGAAGCGACGCATGGTCTAAGAGCGCGCGTCTGAACGCCGTCGCGAGCGTTACGGCGCGGCTAGATCAGCGCGCGCGACGCACACGTTAAAACGAAGTTAGGCGATCTCTCCGTGCATCATTGCCACGGGTTGTCTGTGGTTCGGCATGACCGAGCGATCACGCTCGCGACGCTTAATCGCCGCGACGGCCACCCGCGCGACACCCATGGCAATCATCGCCCAGACCAGGGGGTTGGCCGCTTCCGGCCTCATCAAAGCCGCGGTGGTGATCGCGCCGGCGCCTACCGCCAGGACCGCGCCCGCCGTGAGGAGATTAAATTTGTTCATTTTCATTTCGCCCACTCCGTTGCGCCAATAATCGATCACGCTATCGACGGCACAATTTCGACGTTATATTTTTGTTAACCGCTCGCCGATTGGACTAATTGTCGCAGGTAACGGGAAGGTCTGGCGAAAGGATCGGGCAAAAATAGGTTCGATCAGGCAGCCGGCCTCGAGCGCTTGATTCTGATCAATTCTAATTGAGGACAAGTTTTTTAAATAAACCGAGATCCAAGGTCGTCTTTTAGAACAACAGAGAGCCTAAAATAATTAGGGACAGCGCATCCGTATGCGAAAACCGGCATCCAATTGCTTATACGCGCAAGAACGGTTGGCCTATTGAAAACTCAAAACGCAACTAACGCCTACACGCTTGTTTCACGCAGCCAATCGAAGGCAAAAGGATGCGAATTCGCGTTGGCCAACCCGCTTAAGGACAAACCATCGACGTCTCGCCTCATGAGTTGGCGCTGTTGGCTGGAATTTCCCGAACGACCCCGGCCCGCGGAACCGTCGTGCGGCTCGCCGCGTCCAAATCGCGTCGCGTCGGCTCGGCGTCGGCGGTCATAGATC
>JANXWN010000009.1 GCA_025351125.1 Caulobacteraceae bacterium
CCAGGGAATTGGGCGGCGTCTACTGCGCAGTTAATGTGACATCGAGCGCCGAGGTGGACGCGGCCTTCATCAAGGCGCGCGGCGTCAACGGTCAGGAGCGTATTTTGGTCAATTGCGCCGGGGTCGGCGGCGGGGCGGCCAAGACGGCCTCGCGCGACAAGCAAACCGGCGAAATCAAACAATATCCACTGGAAAACTTCGAGCGGATCATTCAGGTCAACTTGATTGGCACTTTCCGCTGTATCACCAAGAGCGCGGCCGGCATGATGACCTTGGAGCCCCTGCCCGACGGAGATCGCGGGGCCATCGTCAACACCGCTTCGGTCGCCGCCGAAGATGGCCAGATCGGGCAAGTGGCCTATACCGCCTCAAAGGCCGGCGTCGTCGGGATCACCTTGGTCGCCGCGCGCGACCTGTCCGCGGAGGCCATCCGCGTAAACACCATATTGCCGGGCATTTTTAACACGCCGATGCTGGCGCGTGCGCCCGAAGCGGTGAAGGCCGCGTTGGGCGCTCAGGTGCCTTTTCCTAAACGACTGGGCGGGGCGGAAGAATACGCGCAGCTAGCCCATGCCATGATCACCAACGGCTATTTCAACGGCGAGGACGTACGGCTTGACGGCGCGATCCGCATGGCGCCGCGGTAGGCCAGCGGTCCGAGCCGCAATTCGCGCCTCGCCGGGAGGGAATTTCTCGGCTTTACAATTCTTGACAATTCCGTGGCGATATTAGGGGAACAATAAGGGGGGTTATGACGTAGGGTCCTTTGTGTGACGATTTGTCGCGGCATAAAGATGCGGCAAATTGTCTTTTTTTTCACGGAGGCTCGCATGTCTGTTCTTCATAAATCCGTTTTCGTCGGCCTGCTGGCCAGCGCCGTTGTGTGCGGTGGATCGGCCCTCGCGGGATCACTCGCGATCAAATCAGCGGGGATCTATCAACCCGGCAATGTCGCGATCGCGGGACCCGGCTTTAACGGTTCCGCCTACTCAAGCGCCGTCGAATTTTCAATCCTCCCGGCGGGCGCCAAGGCTCCCCAAACCATCTACGCTTTCTGCGTGGATCTCTTCCACGAGATTTCAGTCGGTTTCGACTTCAATCACAACATCGTAGCGGGGGCCGGTGACGCCCAGTCCGCTACGAACCTGCCGTATCACACCGCGCCGTTAACGGTAAATTCCTACGGCGGGCTGTCCGGCCAGAGCGGCGCGCCACTGTCGTCGCTGCAAGTTGGTGAGATTGGCGCGCTGGCTGACTTGGGGCGCGGGTATATTACCAACAATTCGGCGGACCTATCCAACAAGCTCGATGCCGTGCAGGCCGCGATTTGGGAAGTGGAATATCCGACCTACGCCATCACGCCGCAAGGCGCCGCCGTGCAAAACTACGTCACGCAGGACCTGAGCTATGCCGCCAGCCACCCGCAGCGCGGAGTTGTGCAGGCGATCTACGCCGACAACGGCCAGAGCCAAGGGTTCGTCGTGGGCGTTCCTGAGCCGACAAGCTGGAGCCTGATGATCATTGGCGTCGGCATGATCGGCGGCTTGGCCCGCCGACGGGCTAAAGCCGCGGCTTAGTCAGCGATCCAACAGGCGCGCGACCAGCGCATCGATGCGGTCGGAAACGCCGTGCGCGCGCAGCTCGTCGCGCACGGACCGCCGCCAGGGGCTGCACGATAGACTGAACGGACCGTTGGCCCGGGCGGGAGTTAAGCCGCCGCCAACCCCATTCGCCGCACGTCCGCGAACGAGACCAGTTTGCGGTTAGCGTCATCCCACAGGGCCAGGCCGGCGCATTTGAAGCTTTGCGTCAAAGTCAGCCGCCGACTGACCGCCTTGAGCGCCGGTTCGTCGCGCATCACCTGTCCCAAGCGATAAAACGGGATGCGGCTGCTGAGGTGGTGGATGTGGTGGATGCCGATGTTGGCGGTGAACCAACGGATCACCGCTGGAAGTTCATAGTGCGAGCTGCCGTGAAAGGCCGCGTCGTGAAACTCCCACTCCGAGTCGCGCGCCCAATAAGTGTCTTCGAACTGGTGTTGCACGAAAAACAGCCAAACGCCCGCCGAAGCGGCCAGCATCAAGGCCGGAATATAAATCAGCAAGACCGGCCAGACGCCGAACAGATATATGGCCCCTGCGATCATCGCCGCGACCACTAAATTAGTGCCCATGGTCGAAAGCCAGGGACCCCAACCGTGCCGGGTCAGACCCTGCGGCCAGCGGTGCTGAATCAGAAACACGAAGGCTGGACCGACGCCGAACATCACCAAAGGATGGCGATAGAGGCGGTATCCGAAACGCTTCACGCGCGAGAGGCTCAGGTACTCGTCCACCGTCAAGGTGTCGATCCCGCCGATGCCTCGACGATCCAAGGCGCCCGACGTGGCGTGATGCAGAGCGTGCGCCCGGCGCCAATAATCGTATGGGGTCAGAGTCAAAACGCTGATGGCGCGACCAACCCAATCATTGAGACGCTTGCCCGGCAGAAAAGCGCCATGGCCGCAGTCGTGCTGGATCAAAAACAGGCGAATCAAAAACGCACCGGCCACCGGCGCCAATAACAAACCCCACCACAGGTGAAGATGAAGGGCAAACCAGGCCAGCGCGCAAACGGCGGCGAATGGCCCGATCGTCACCGCGATCTCGAACGCGCCGCGTCGATGGCTGGGCTTGCGGTAGCGCATTAGCCGGGCTGCCAGGGCGGCCGCGCTGAAGCCGGTATCAGGCGCGCTGTCGCTTTTG
>JANXWN010000015.1 GCA_025351125.1 Caulobacteraceae bacterium
CAGGCTTTCAATCTCGATAACCGGCGTCCCGGCCCGCGCGGTGATCACCAATTCGGTCGGTTCATAGGCGAGGACGCCGCGGTGTTCCGCCACCGATAAGACTTCATCCGTAGACCAACGACCGTAAAATCGTTTGGTGTCGCCGCCCACGATGCGCAGCGGGATGCGCCGCGCCGTCGCGTTGCGCACTCTTTCCGCCAGCGACCGAGTCAGGTCCAAATCGCTAAAGTCGGTCGAGATGGGCAAAGGCGACCGCTCCGTTGTGGACGTGCATGGCGCCGAATTCCGCACATCTGGCCAATGTGGGGATGGCCTTGCCCGGGTTGAGCAGTCCGTAGGGATCAAACGCGGCCTTGATCGCCGCGAACGCTTCAATTTCCGCCGTCGAGAATTGAGCGCACATTTGGTTGATTTTTTCGCGCCCAACGCCGTGTTCGCCGCTGATCGTGCCGCCGACCGCCACGCAGTGTTGGAGGATCGCCCCGCCCAACGCCTCGGCGCGTTGCATGTCACCCGGCGCGGCGGCGTCGTACAGGATTAACGGGTGCAAATTACCGTCGCCGGCGTGGAACACATTGGCCACGCGCAAGCCATAGGCCGCTGACAACCGCTCGATTTCCTCGAGTGTCTGGGCCAAACACCGGCGCGGGATCGTGCCGTCGATGCAATAATAGTCGGGAGCCAAGCGCCCTAAGGCCGGAAACGCGCCTTTTCGACCGGCCCAAAACAATAGACGCTCGGCCTCATTCGTGGCTCGGCGCACGGCGGTGGCTCCCGCCGCCTCGCAAATCGACGCGACACGCGCCAGTTCGTCGGCGACGTCCTCGGCGGCGCCATCGATCTCGCAAATCAGAATCGCCGCCGCCTCTGGGGGATAGCCGGCGTGGGCATAAGCTTCGGCGGCGACATGGGCGACGCGGTCCATCAGCTCTAAACCGGCCGGAATAATCCCCGCGGCAATGATCGCCGCCACGGTTTCGCCCGCGGCGCGCACGTCATCGAAGGCCGCCAATAAGGCCTGCGCGTGGGTCGGCGAGGGTGTCAGCTTCACCGTGACCTCGGTCACCACGCCCAACAGCCCCTCCGAACCGGTGATTAAGGCCAGAAGATCGAACCCCGGCGCATCCAGCGCCGGGCCACCGAGGGTGACGATCTCGCCATCCAGTGTCACCAGTTGGACCGATTGAAGATTGTGTACGGTCAGGCCATATTTCAAGCAGTGCACGCCGCCGGCGTTCTCCGCCACGTTGCCGCCTATGCTACAGGCCAACTGCGAAGACGGATCAGGAGCGTAGAACAGCCCGAAGGCCGCGACTGCTTCGGAGATCGCCAGATTGCGCACGCCCGGTTGAACGCGCACGATTAAAGCGTCCGGATCGACGTGCAAGATCATGTTAAGACGCGAAAGGCTGAGCAGCACGCAGCCTGGGAACGGCAGGGCCCCGCCGGATAGGCCGGTTCCCGCGCCGCGCGCCACGACCGGCACGCCCAACTCGGCGCAAACCATCATCACGGCCCGAACCTCCGCGGTTTTTCGCGGCAAGGCGACCAAGCCCGGCATGCCATGGTAGGCGGTGAGGCCATCCGTTTCGTAAATCCGCATGGCCTCGGGCGTGGTTAGCAGGCCGTCGCGTGGCAAGACTGCCTTCAAGCGCGTTATTAAGGCCGCGCGATTAGGGGCGCTGAATATGGGATCGAGCCGGGGATCGAACACGTCGAGCATGGACTTGGCTATACAGCGAAGGCGCGGGCGTCGATAGCGTCAGGCCCCGGCAAGCTGCCCGCTCAATTGCTCGATATTCAATTCTCCTTCGCGCGTCTGCCCACCGATCCGCAGGAAGCGCTTCATATTTTCCTGCGCGTCTGGCGTGCGGATTAACTGTTGAAACAGAAAAGATTCATCGCGTAGGCCCTCGTCCAAAGGCTCTTCGGCGCTGTTGATGGCTTGTTTGGCGAGACGGACGGCGTCTGGTGGAAATGAAGCGATGCGGCGGGCGAGGGCGTCGACGTAAGGTCCGACAGCGTCCGCGTGCAATGCGCGATTAAGGTATCCCCAGCGCTCCGCGGTTTCGGCATCCACGTCGATCGCGCCCAGGATGACTTCGATGGCGCGGTGACGTCCGATCAGCCGCGGCATCCTTTGGGTCCCCGTGCCGCCGGGCAGGATGCCCAGCGGCGCCTCCATCTGGTTAATGATGGTTTTGCCGATGACGCCAAAACGCATGTCGAATGACATTGCAATCTCGCTGCCCCCGCCGCCGACACGGCCCTCGATCTGCGCGATGGTGACCTTGTTCATCGTGCGAAATCGCTCGCACATCATGTGGTAGGGGTTGGCGGCGCCTGTCTCGCGCGTCGCGGGCGTATTGATGGGAAAGCTGAGGATGGCCGAAACATCGAAGTGCGCGAGAAAGAAATCGGGATCGGCGCTCTTGAGTATGAACACTAACGGGTCGGGATCGGCGGCCACCTCTTCGGCGAGACGCGCAAGTTCGCCATAGAGTTGCAGAGTGATAAGGTTGATCGGCGGATTGTCCACTGTTGCGGTGAGGACGTGTCCCTCGCGGCTCACGCGGATGAGTTCATAGCCGGCGTATATCACGGCAGCCTCCAAAATGTCGCGCGGTCGTCCTGCCGCTTGGTGACGCTCTACCCGAAATCCGGAGCGAAACGGATGTTGTCGGCTTCTAGTCCCTGGAGAACCACCTCCAACCCGCCGGACTTAATCATCCATTCGAGTCGATGATCGCGATATTCGCGTTTAAACAGGCCCTTTGCCACAAGCTCGGCGGCGTTGGAGTCGCCGATATTGAAAGCGCGGGATTCGGCGATGGTTTGAAGCACGGCGGATCGCTGCATCGCCCGCTCGAACCAATTGTGCAGTTTTGAATCAGGCGCCGGCGTAAATCCCATCGCGATCGAGCTGCCGACGCAAGGAACGACTGACAGATCGCCCCAGCCGAACGACTCCCCGTTAAACCATGATCGATCGCCGATCTGCCCTTCCAGCCAGCGGAAAAACCCTTCAGTCTGGCGCTTGGCGTTGGCGGTCAGGGTCGCGGCGAGGTCGCCGTCGGCGCGTTTGAACCAGCCCACTTCGCCCAGCCCCCAATTGATGGCCTCGTAGTGGGTGTCCATTACCTCTTCGAGCATTCGTACCCGAGCGCGCTCGGCGGGGGAGGCGGGCAAAAGCGGCGGCACGGGCCAGCGGTCTTCGATGTATTCCAAAATAATTGTCGAGTCGAAGACGCCGATTTCACCGTCAATTAACGCTGGAACCTCGCCGCGCGGGCTCGCCGCCAGGAAGTCTCCTGCCGCGCCGCCGGCGCCAAAGGCGTCGGGTGTTTTCAGCTCAAAAGCCACGCCCTTTTCGCGCAGGGCGATTTTGATCTTTTGAGCATAGGGCGACAGAGGATGTTCATAGAGCGTGACCATAATCGATGTGACCCTTTATTGTGCAAATCGCCGCACGAACCGCGTTGACCTTTCGGCGTGGCATCATTTGTGCGAGGCGCCGCAGCGTCTGTCTAGGATTGTTTAATGACCAATCCGCCGTTCCGGCCCACCTGTTCGCGGTTGGTTTGTTGGGACGCGCTCTTGGTGACGTGATTCGCGCCGACAACAGCCAACCGGTGTTCGATCAGATCGAGGAGCCGCGCTAGGCGTCGGTTGCCATTCATCGCCAAGGAACCGCCGAGCCGTCGCCGCCGGACTACGAAACACCGGCTAAACCGCGTGCGGGCGGAGCCACAAGCTTAACTAATCGCCGTTTAGGACACATCAAGAGCGTTTTTCGCGAAAACCAGGCTTGGCGCCGGCGTAGAAACCGCCATTGTCCACCTCGTCAATCGCACGTTCCTGCGAGTCGAAACCCGGAGCCAAGAAATACAATGACGGAAAAAAAGCCCAACGGCCTGCAAAAGGTCTTGCAGCCCTCAGCCGAACTGTCCGCCGTGATCGGTGCGGGGCAGCTCTCGCGAGGCGAGGTCGTTTCGAAGATGTGGACCTATATCAAGTCCAACAATCTGCAAAACCCCGCCAATAAGCGCGAAATCATCGCCGACGCCAAGCTAAAGCCGGTGTTCGGCGGCAAGGATAAGGTCGATATGTTCGAAATGAATAAGCATCTCGCGAAACACTTGAAATAGGTCGTTTTCCGGCGGTTTGCTGGGGCGGAAAACCGGTCTTTTCTAGAAATTTTGGACATTTTGCGCAGTCAACGTCGTTGAATGCGCAAAATGTCATATTTTTCGCCGAAAGTGCGTGCGAGTCGCGAAGGGTCCCAAAGTTTGGGGCGTCGTGACGGCGCGGAAACATCGGCGACGAACTATCCTGATTCCTCGTCTTCGACTGGCGCCGTTGCACGCGGGCGCCACCCTGGCGCGAGCAGGCGCAAAGGCCCCTGCAGATAGCTAAAGATGGGAGTGGCCGGCGCCATTTTCGACGTTCACAACGCCGATGCCCATTTGACGCTCATTTCGCCATGTAAGAGCGTTTAATTCTGGCGAAACGTAACATTTTACGTTAACTCTTAACACCTCAGCGGTTGGTGTCTGGGGAGGTGGCGCAATGTCGTTCCGAGCAGGATCAATCGGCGCTTCGCCTTGGAATGCGTTTGAAGATTGGTCGCCCAAATTGCTGAAGGCCAAGGCCTACGAGCAAATCCTGTTGGACATCATTTTGGGCGAACTTGCGCCGGGCGTCCGGTTGGAGGAAGCGGCGTTGGCTAAGCGTTACGGCGCGGGCCTGGCGGGTGTACGGGACGCTTTGGCGCGTCTGGCGTTGGAAGGTTTGGTGGTGCGGCGCGCGCGCGCGGGCACGACGGTTTCTCTCATCGATCTGGACGATGTGCGGCAAGCCATGGATGCTCGGCGTTTGATCGAACCCCACTGCGCAGCGTTGGCCGCCTCGCATGCCGGCCCTAACGATATCGCCGCCTTGCGATCCGCATTCGACGACGCCGCGCGGGCGATTAAGGCGCGCGATATCCGGGCCATTGTCGACATGGATCAACGTTTTCACGTTGCCATGGCGCGCGCCTGCCGCAATACCACCTTAGCCCGTATTTTAATTCCGCTGCAGCATAAGGCCACGCGGTTCTGGGTCTATTCGATGAAGGACGACACGCCCGCCGAGCAGCTGGAAGAGGTCCGCCGGCATTTGAAAATCGTCGATCTCATCGCCGACCACGACGCTGACGGCGCGCGCGCCGCCGTGGTGGCCATCCTGAGCGGGTTCAGCCAGACGGCGAAACGCGCCGCAAACGCCATATAAAAATATTTTAGGTAACATTTTAGAACGTATTGTTATTGAGTTGTGAAATGGTGATAGACGGGGCATGGCCGATCCTGCTCTGTCCATTGTAGTCCGCGTTGCGGCGGCCTGCGCCGCCGCCCATGCCACTGCCGGCCAAACCGCCCCGGCGCCCGCCACTAGCATCGGCGAAGTCGTGGTCACCGCAGACCGCGCCGGCTTGCTTGAGCGGCGACCCAACGACACGGTGTTCGGTTTGAGCAAGCCGCTGATCGAAACGCCGCGCGCCGCCAGTTTCGTGAGCGACACCACTCTTGAGCGGTACGGCATCCTTACCCTCGACAAACTTACCGCCGTTTCACCGGGAACCTACACAGCCAGTTTTTACGGCGTCGCCGGATCGGTGGAAATTCGCGGCACTCTGGCGGAAAACTATTTTCGCGGCTTTAAGCGGATTGAGAACCGCGGCACCTACGCCACGCCCGTGGGCGACGCCGCGGAGTTGCAGATCTTGCGCGGGCCGCCATCGCCGATATTCGGCCCCGGCAAGGTCGGCGGCCTAGTCAACTTCATTCCCAAATCGGCCAACGAGAAGGGCGCCGACATTACCCATGCGACCGGAGCGGTAACCTTGACCGGCGGGAGCTACGGCAAGAAAAACGCCACGGCCCAGGTCGGGGCGCCGGTTCGGCTGGGCGGCGCGCGCGGTGGCGTCTACGCCTACGGAGAGATTGAAGACTCAGACAGTTTTTATCTGGGTATCAATCCGAAACATCAATTGGGCGAAGTGTCCGTCGATTTCGATCTGGGCGGTGGCTGGAGCACAGCCTTGGGCGGCATGGTTTATAACTCCACCGGTGATGTGCAGACCCCCGGCTGGAACCGCATCACCCCGGCTCTGATCAATACGGGAACTTATCTCACCGGTCGCAACAGCCTGATCGTTGACGCCAATCACGACGGTCGACTAGAGCCGACTGAAATCAGCCCAGGGGGAATTTATCCTTACACCACCGCGCTTTACACCGCCTATTTCGGCTTTCCGCCCAAAATAGATCCCCGCTTCGTGCTCGACACGGGGATTGGCGTGACCAAGCTCAACCCGCGCGTCGTGTTTGTAAGTCGTGCGGATTTTTCCAACACCAACACCGACACTTTCTATTTTGATCTAGCCAAGGATTTTGGTGGCGGGAAAACCATCAAATTGCAGCAGTTTTTCGATCGACTGAGCAACCAGCGCTTCGTCAGCTATGGATTTCCCGCTGACTATCGGGCCTGGACGGAAGAAACCCGCCTGACGGTGACGCTTCCTTATGCGACGCCCAACGGCCTTTTCGTCACGAAAACCTTGATTGGCGCGGCGGATCGTTACTATCGCGGCGAAAAAAAAGAGAGCTTCGACAGCGGCTTGATTTCCGTGGATCGGCGCGATCTTTCGGTTGGCGCGACGGCGACCGATATCTTTGACTCGCCGTTTAATGGCTCGCCGGGCGGACTGGGCTGGGAAAACGATATCCGCAGTCGTTGGAACGATGTCGGCGTGTTCGAAACCAGCGATATCACGATCGGTGAGCGACTGAACGTCGTCTTGGGCGGACGCTTTGATCATTACGCAGCGACATCGCAGGACAAAGGCGTGTTCTCGTTTGAAACACCGGCTGCGGTCTCGGGGGCGCGAAACTCGTGGACGTATTCCGCAAGCGCCAGCTACAAACTCGGCGGCGGTTTAATGCCCTACGTCACCTATGGTCGATCGGCGGCTTTAGAAGTGGAGCAGGCCGGGGATATCCGTCCGTCAAAAATTCAAGGGGGATTTGTATCTAATTCCACGCTCGCCGAAGCGGGTCTTAAGGTGCAGCTTTTGCACCATAGCCTGATCGGATCGTTCGATGTTTACCGACAGACCCGCACTCAGCTCGCGGGGCTGACCTCCGTCACCCAGCCGACGATCGGCAAGGGATTTGAATACGAGGTGCGCTATTTAGCGACGCGGAATGTGAGTTTTACCCTGACCGGCGATGTCCAACACACCGAAATCATCGGGCCAGATCACAGCGTTGTCTATTTGCCGGTCTCCGCGGTTGGCGTCTCCGGCGGGAACGGATACGGCGGCGCCTTCCTCACCTTCGATTTCTCTAAGTGGGGGGGGCAGACCGGCAATTACAACGACAGCCTCGTGCCGCACGCGACCGGCGCCCTGTTCGCAACCTATACCAGCGACCGTCATGGATGGGGCCAATGGGGCGCGACGGCAGGGGCAAGCTATGCGTCCAAAACGTCCGGCACGGTGGCCGGCGCGGTGTCCTATCCAGCCTATGCGCTGGTCAATATGTCGGCGTTCGTGGCGCGCGGCCGGTATACCCTGACCGCCAACATCGATAACCTGTTTGACAGTTTGTATTTTACCCCCGATCAGGATGTCTACGCCAACGTCGCGGCCCTTCCCGGTCGTGGGCGAGAGTGGCGCGTTACCCTGAAGCGCACGTTTTAGAACGTGATGACAATTTCACCGTCCGGCGCCGACAAGAGGTTGCGCCCCTGGCTGCTGGTGGCGGTGTTCAGCTTGGTCGGGTTCGTCATCAACGCCTCGACATTTTACGCCTTGGGCGTCGTTTTGCCCGATATGGTCCGGGACGAGCGATGGAGTTTTGGCGCCGCGGGTCTGGGCTTCACGATTTTGGGCGGGGCAGTCGGATCGTCGTCGTTTCTTCCGGCCCTGTTGATCCGCCGTTTCGGCGTCAGGTTTACGGTATTGTGCGGAACGGGCGCCATGATGGCGGGCTTTGCCTGCATCTCGGTCGCCCATTCTCTG
>JANXWN010000019.1 GCA_025351125.1 Caulobacteraceae bacterium
CTCGCGACGGGCCTTGTCGCGGCTGATCACCGCTTCGCCCAAGGCGTTTTCGATCCGCTCGAGGAAAACTTCGACGGTGTCGCCGACCTTCAGCGTCGGCTTGCCCGCGTCGTCGACACCAAATTCCTTCACCGGAATACGGCCTTCGGTCTTCAGACCGATATCGATGATCGCGAAGTCTTTTTCGATCGCGACGACGCGGCCGTTGACTACTGTTCCTTCGGCGAAATCGCCGCCGCCCATGCTCTCATCGAGAAGGGCTTCAAAATCATCCCGCGAGGGATTCATGCTCGTACCGTCAGCCATGGATATGTATTTCGTCTCGTGTTGCGCCCAAAACCATGGCGGCAAGGCGCATGGCGGGCGTCAGGTGAAATGTCAGGATTGGATATTACGTCCGCACTCGCCGAACGGTCGGACGCGTTGGGATTGACTGAAAATCGTTCAGCCGCGCGCCGCCTCGACGATGCGTCGGGCCGCATCGAAGGCTGACTCTATATCGAGATCGGTGGTGTCGAGCAAGACGGCGTCGGCGGCTTTTAATAAGGGGGCCGCGGCGCGCCCGCTGTCGCGCGCGTCGCGCCGCAAAATATCGGCCAAAACAGCCTCGAAACTCAGCGCCGGCCGCAGTTGCCGCCAGCGGCGTCGCGCCCGAACTTGCGCCGAAGCGGTGACGAACAATTTGGCGTCGGCGTCCGGCACGATGACCGTACCGATATCGCGGCCATCCAAAATGGCGCCGCCGTCTTGGCGCGCGAAGGCGCGTTGAAAATCGACCAGCGCCGCCCGCACCGCCGGATGAACCGCGACGCGACTGGCCGCTTCGCCGGCGGTGTCGGATCGCAAGACCGGGTTCGCCAGGTCGCCGGCCTTCAGATCGGCCGCCGCTTGCGAGCCAAGGCCGGATCGTCGAGATCGTCCCCCGCCGCGGCGACGGCGATGCCGACCGCGCGATAAAGCAAGCCGGTGTCGAGCACCGGCAAGCGCAAGGCTTCGCCCAAGCGAACGGCCAAGGTGCCCTTGCCCGATGCCGCCGGCCCGTCGATGGCGACGACGAAGCCCATTTAGTGGGCCGTTATCCGTGCGCCCAGACCGTTCATCAAAGCTACGAAGCCCGGAAAGCTGGTGGCGATCATGCCCGGTTCGTCCACCCGCACCGGCTCGCGCGCGGCGAAACCCAGGGTAAGGAAGCTCATGGCGATGCGGTGATCGCCGTGCGTCGTCACCGCGCCGCCGCCACAAACCAGATGATTGGCCCCAGCCGTGCCGACCACGATCAGGCCCTCCGGCTCCTCTTCCAGCCCGACGCCGCAGGCGGTCAAGCCCGCCGCCATCAAGGCGATGCGGTCGCTTTCCTTGACCCGCAATTCGCTTAAGCCGCGCATGATCGTTGGCCCGCGCGCGAAAGCGGCGGCGACGGCGAGAATGGGATATTCGTCGATCATCGACACCGCCCGTTCGGGCGGAACCACGACGCCGGTCAGGGCAGACGAGCGGGCGGTGATATCGCCCACCGTCTCGCCGCCGGACTGCCGTTGGTTCGCGATCGTCAGGTCGGCGCCCATATCTATCAATGTGTCGAACAGGCCGGTCCGCAACGGATTGAGCATGACGTTGCGTACCGTGACTTCCGAGCCCGGCGTGATCAACGCGGCGACCAGCAAGAACGCCGCCGAGGAGGGATCGCCCGCGACCGAGACCGCCGCGCCGGTCAATTGCTGTCCGCCCATGACCCGGATTACCCGGCCCGCCGATCCGTCCGCCACATCGACGCCAACGCCGAACGCCCGCAACATGCGCTCTGTATGATCGCGCGTGGACTGCGCCTCGATCACGCACGTTTCGCCGCTCGCCTGAAGACCGGCCAGCAGGACCGCCGATTTCACCTGCGCCGAGGGTTCGGGCAAGGGATAGGTGATCGCCCGCAGCCCGCCGCCGCGCAGCGTGATCGGCAGACGACCGCCGACCCGGCCCATCCATCGCGCCCCCATCAGTTCAAGCGGCGCCAGCACGCGGCGCATCGGGCGACCGCGCAAGGAGGCGTCGCCGGTAAAGGTCGCGCTGATCGCAAACCCGGCCGCGGCGCCCATGATCAGCCGCGCGCCGGTGCCGGCGTTACCGCAATCGATCACCGCGTCCGGCTCGCGAAAGCCGCCGGCGCCGACGACGCGCAGGCGACCCTTGCCGACCCGTTCGATGCTCGCTCCGAAAGCTTGCATGGCGGCGGCGGTGGCGTTGACGTCGTCGCTTTCCAGCAGGCCCGCGATCGACGTCTCGCCGGTGGCCAAGGCGCCCAAGATCAAGGCGCGGTGCGACATCGATTTGTCGCCGGGCGCCGCGACCGTGCCGCGCAAGGCGCCGCCGGGGTGGGCCACCAGACCGGGCGGTTGGGCGCTTTTCGTCGTCGCCGTGACAGGCATGAACCTGGATGATCCTAAACGGCCGGGAAAAAGGGTTTTGCTTTTGACAGGGGCCCCACGCCATGGCAAGGGAGCCGCCGCTTTACCCAGCCCCACATATTTCACCAAGATAAAGGTCGCCAACTTGGCCAATCCCGAACTGGGCGCGAAACAGATTTGCCCAACCTGTTCGTCGAAATTCTACGATCTCGGTCGCCGTCCGGCGCACTGCCCCAAATGCGGCGCCGACTTTGATCCCGAGGAAGCCTTGCGCAACCGCCGCGTGCGCGCCCGGGTGACCACGCCGGACGACGACGCCGACGAGGAAAAACCGGTCGTCTCGCCGGAAGTCGAGGACGGCTTCGAAGCCGAACCCGAAGAAGCGCCGGAGTTGGACGCGGTGGTCGACGACCCGCCGCTGACCTCCGACGACGATGCCGACGATACCGATCCGGCGACGGCCACGCCCGACCAAGGCCTGGGCGTCGACTTCGCCGAAGACGACGACATTCCCAGCGACGACGATGACGACGACGTACCCTTTATCGAAGACGAGGACGACGACTTCCCGGACGCCGAAATTGACGGCTTGCCGGCGCCGGGCGGACCGGAGGATCGATAGGTAAATAGATCGAGGCGGCCAGACGGCTCTTGATCGAC
>JANXWN010000069.1 GCA_025351125.1 Caulobacteraceae bacterium
GCCTCGGCGGCGTCACCGTGCGAGGTGGACACCAAAAGATGCAATCCGCGCGCCCGGGCGGCCTGGTCCGCGCCGCGGATGACCTCGGAAAAAAACTCGCCGTGCAAATCGGGCAGCATCACGCCAATGGTGTCGGTGCGCCGCGTGCTCAGGGCGCGAGCGGCGGTGTGCGGAACGTAGCGCAAACGCTGCGCCGCGCCGAGCACCCGTTCACGCGTGGCCGGCGTAACGTTGATCATGCCGTTCAACGCGCGCGAGGCGGAGGCGACGGAAACCTCCGCGGCTCTCGCCACGTCGCGGATGGTGACGGAATGTGACGGGACGCGTTCGGATAGGTTCGATCGTGCCGCCACCGTGGTTCCTCCCGCTCCTAAAGCCGTGTCCGACGCGCGCTTACCTACATTGGCGGTCGCGGCGTTCAATTTATTTAGCTGTCATGTAACCGGTTCCAGAATGGTGTCAAACAGCAAATGTAACCGGTTCCAAGAATATTTTTATCAAGGCTTGACGGCGTCACTTGCAACCTTGATCAGACCTTAGCGCCCTGGAGACCTGTAACCCATGACCGTGAATCGCATTTTTCCGGAGGGCTTTTTATGGGGCTCGGCCACGGCCGCCTACCAGGTCGAAGGCTCGTCGACAGCCGACGGCGCCGGCATGAGCATTTGGGACCGTTTCGCTCACACGCCCGGAATGATATTTGGAGGGGACACCGGCGACACCGCATGTGATCAATATCGTTTGTACAGGGATGACGTGAAGCTGATGGCCGAACTGGGCCTTAAAGCCTACCGGTTCAGCACATCCTGGAGCCGCGTTCTGCCAACGGGGCGGGGCCAGGTTAACCCCGCCGGGCTCGACTATTATGATCGTCTGATCGACACACTGTTGGAAAACGGCGTCGAGCCCCTACTCACGCTCTATCACTGGGACATGCCAGCGGCGCTGGAGGATTGCGGCGGCTGGCTTAATCCCGAGGTTTCCGATTGGTTCTCGGACTACGCCAGTTTAATGTATCGCAAGTTTGACGGTCGCGTGAAAACTTGGGCGACACTTAACGAGCCATGGGTGATTACCGACGGCGGCTATCTGCATGGCGCCCTCGCCCCCGGCCATAAGAGCCCCTACGAAGCGCCGATCGCCTCCCATCATTTGCTCCGCTCGCACGGGGCGGCGGTCAAAGCCTACCGCGCGCTCGGCAAGCACCGCATCGGGATTGTCGTCAACATTGAGCCTAAGTATCCCGCTTCGCAAAGCCCCGAAGACCTTGCCGCCGTAGCCCGCGCCGACGCCTATATGAACCGACAATATCTCGACCCGGTGTTCTTCGGCCGTTACCCCGACGAAATGAGCGAGGTGTTTGGCGCGTCTTGGCCGGCGCCCTGGGCGGCGGCGGACTTTGAACTAATCTCTCAGCCGATCGATTGGCTGGGCGTCAATTACTATACCCGTAGTGTCACGCAGCAAAAGGAAGCGAGCTGGCCCGTCAGGGCGGGGGCTGTGCGCCAAGTTGGCGCGACCTACACGGAAACTGGGTGGGAAGTTTTCCCTCAGGGCCTGACCGACACCTTGACGTGGGTCAAGGGTCGTTATGGCGACATCCCGCTCATGATCACCGAAAACGGCGCCGCCTTTTACGATCCGCCGGTGGCCGAGGACGGTCGGGTCCAGGATCCGTTGCGCGTGGCTTATCTACGCAAGCACATCAGCGCCGTGCATGAGGCCATACAACAGGGCGTCAACGTCGAAGGCTATATGGTGTGGTCGCTACTCGACAATCTCGAGTGGTCGCTCGGTTATTCCAAGCGGTTCGGCATCGTACACGTCAATTTCGAGACCCAAGCCCGCACCTGCAAAGACAGCGCCAAGTTCTACGCCCGCGTGGTGGCCACCAACGGCGGCGCGCTCGCCGAATCGATTGGCGGGTAACCAGCACGGTGGTCGACACTCTGCGCCGCGCCACCCTTCCCGCGGCTCTGTTCGCCGTTATCGTCACGAGCGCCGCGGGGCAGACCGAGCGGAGCCTCGATAGTTTCGCCGATATCACGCCGTGGACACCCGCGGCGACCGAGGGCGTCTCCGTTCACGTCAGCCAAACGCCCGGACCGGCCCTGCGCCTTGACTACGACTTCAAAGGAGTTTCGGGCTGGGCGTCGGCGCGCAGGATCCTTCCGATCGATTTCCCGGAAAACTACGAAATCTCGTTCTGGTTACACGGGGTGGGACCGCGAAACACTCTGGAATTCAAATTGGCTGACGCCGGCGGCGACAACGTCTGGTGGCGGCAATTTCGTGATCTTCAGTTCCCGGCCGAAAGGCGAAAAATAACGCTTAAGAAACGCCAGATCAGTTTCTCGTGGGGGCCCGCCGCCGACCACGTTCTTACACACGCCCGGTCCGTGGAGTTTGTGATCAGCCGGGGCAAGGGTGGTGGGAAAGGATCGATTTGGATCGATCATTTGACGTTCCGCGCCCTGCCGCCGCCACCCGCGGTACTGCCGACCGTCACCGCCGCAAGCTCATTTCCCGGCTCGTCGCCCGCGTTGGCCGTCGACGGCGATCCTGCCACCGCGTGGTCGGCGCCGCCGGGCGAACAGTTCATCACCTTCGATCTTGGGTTTAGCAGGGAATTTGGTGGTCTGACCCTCGATTGGGCGCCGAACGCCCACGCTGTCCGGTATGATGTGTCGCTCTCCAATGACGGGCGTGAGTGGCGGATGGCCCGACGTGTCGACGGAGCGCATGGGGGGCGTCAATTTCTAAATCTGCCGGGTTCCCAAGCGCGCTATTTGCGCCTTGATCTGCATAACGCGGCGGAGCGCGGCTACGGCTTGTCCGAGGTTGTTTTCCAGCCGACCCATGATGACGACACATTAAACGCCTTTGTAGGCAACGTCGCCAAAACCTCTCGGTCAGGCCTATATCCGCGAGCTTTCGCGGGCGTCCAAACCTATTGGACCTTGATAGGCGCTGACGGCGGGCCGCGAACCGCCCTGATCTCGGAAGACGGCGCCATCGAACTTGCCAAAGGGGGCGCCTCGGTAGAACCCTTCGTGCTCGACAATCAGGGTTTGAAGACCTGGTCGGACGTCGCTGTGAGCCAATCGCTGAAGGAAGGCGACCTGCCCATTCCGACCGTGACCTGGCGCGCGCCTCATTGGGATTTGAAAGTCACCGCCTTCACCGCCGGAGCTGCTACGAGCCCGATGCTCATCGGTCGCTACGACTTACGAAATACAAGCCGTCAAACCCGCGAATTGACCCTGGCGCTGGCGCTGCGCCCGTTTCAGGTCAACGGCCCCTACCAATGGTTGAATACGACAGGGGGCGTCAGTCCGATCTACGATCTTTCCTGGGATGGGGCGCGGGTATCGATCAATGGCAAGCTTGGTATCATCCCCTTGAGCGCGCCCGATCAATTCCGGGCGGCATCCTTCATCGCGGGCAACGATCCAGCCACTCTTGTCGCCAACCCAGCGCTGGGAACGAAGGCGCACGATAGCGACGGCTTGGCGTCAGGCGCCCAGATCTATCGGTTTCGCCTGCCTCCCGGGGGGATCGCCACCGTAGGCTGGACCGCCCCGCTGACCGATGGGCAGTCTTCGCCGACGTCGACGGCGCCCGCTGCTTGGCTCGTGGGTCAAGAGGCGGCGGCGGCGGCGGCGTGGCGCGCGCGACTGGACCGCGTCGCCTTCACCGTCCCGCCGGAGGGACAAGAACTGATCTCTGCCGCGAAAACCGCCCTGGCCCACATGCGAATGTCACGCGACGGCGCGATGTTAAGACCAGGCACCCGCTCCTACGATCGCGCCTGGATTCGGGACGGCGCGATGATCTCGGAAGCTCTCCTGCGGACGGGAGAGACTTCTCTCCCGCGTAACTTCCTCGATTGGTACGAGCCCCGCCAGTTTCCAAACGGCGAAGTTCCTTGTTGCGTCGATAGCCGCGGCGCCGATCCGACCTTCGAGAACGACAGCGAAGGCGAGCTGATCTATCTGGCGGCGGAGCTTTATCGCTATACCGGCGACAAGGCTGCCCTGCGCCGGGACTGGCCGCATGTGCTGGCGGCAACAGACTACATGGATGGACTGCGCGCGGCCGAGCGGACCGCGGAGAACCTGAAACCCGAACGGCGAGCGCAATAT
>JANXWN010000072.1 GCA_025351125.1 Caulobacteraceae bacterium
CCCATTGCAACGCCGGCTGGCTGGCGGCCGTGGATTGGGGGACGGCTCTAGCGCCGATCTATGTCGCGCGGGAGCGGGGTATTTCGCTGCACGTCTGGGTTGATGAAACAAGGCCGCGCAACCAGGGCGCGGCCCTGACCGCGTTTGAGCTGGGCCAGCAGGGCATCGCCCACACGGTCATCGCCGACAATGCCGGCGGCCACCTGATGCAGCATGGTCGCGTGGATCTTTGCCTGGTCGGCGCCGATCGCATCACGCGCAACGGCGACGCAGCCAACAAGATCGGCACCTATCTGAAAGCGCTGGCCGCGGCGGATAACGCCGTTCCTTTCCACGTCGCCGCCCCGTCTTCAACCGTCGATTGGCGCCTGACCGACGGCGTCGCGCAGATCCCCATCGAGGAGCGCGACGCCAACGAAGTCACCCACGTGTCCGGCGCCCTGGCGGATGGAACGATTGGCGTCGTGCGGGTCGCGGCGCCTGGCAGCCCCGCCGCCAATTTCGGCTTCGACGTCACCCCGGCGCGGCTGATTACTAGCCTGATCACCGAACGCGGGTCGTGCGAGCCGAGCGAAGTGGGGCTTTTAGGACTGTTTCCGGAACGCGCGACGTAATGCCTAGGGGCGCCTTGAGGCCAGATAGGCCGCGAGGTCGATCATTTGTCCCTCGCTGAGGGGCGTGGCCACCGCGGCCATGGCCGACGCGTCGGCGCCGCGCCGGGCGCTGGATTTAAAGGCCATCAGCTGGCGGACCATGCCAGTGGGAGACCGTCCCGCGAGCGGCGGCCCGAGACCGCCGCGATAGGCGCCGCCGTGGCACATGGCGCAAGGCTGCCCCTCCGCACCGCCTGAAGCGACAAGAGCGGCGCCGCGCGCGACGGCGCCCGCCGGGACATAGGCGATATAGCCGACATGGGGATCCCGCCGCTCGAAGCGTTCGAACGAAACCGGCGTTTCGACGATCTTCCGCCCGATCGGAACTGGAGGCCCCGCCTGACGGGCATAAACATAGCCCCGCGCCGTCACCGCCGGCGTGGCGACGACCTCGACGACCGTCACGCGGGCGACGAAAGGCCGGGCGCTAAAATAGCGAGCGGCCGCCGCCACGTCCTTCGGATTGGACGACTTGGCCGTCTGGATCATCAAGCTGACCGGACCCCAGTCGGGATGCATCCCGACCCGCTCGCCACTGGCGAAGGCGGCGACCTGTCGGCTGATGTATTGGGCGGGCAGGCCCGCCAGGCTCGCGTTCTCTGGTCGCCCCTCCCCGCTCGGCAGATGGCGATAGCCGCAGGCGTAAGCGCCGGCGGCGCCCCGCGCGACGGCGGGAGGAAGCGGTGGATGCTCGGCCGGACGCCAGTCCACCGCCGCCGTCCCATCCGCGATTCGCGCGCGCGCCTTTCGCGTCGTCGAGCCCGGCACGCCGACGACCTGGTTCGCGGGCGCCGTCTTGGGACTGATGGTCCCCAATCCCGGAAACGCCCAGTCGCGTTCGGATGTCAGAGCAGCGGCCCACGCCGCGCCCAGCGCGAGCGTCCAGACTGTGATCAAGCCAACGAGCCGGCGTCGATGAGCCATGCCTCGCTCCCTGCGGCCAAAAAATACCAAGCCTATTGGCAGGCGAGGCATTCCTCATAGTCGGTGCGCGCTTCGCTCGCTCGCGCGGCGCTGTCGATGGCCATGTCGGCGCCGGCGTGAGCGGCGCGTTGAACGGATTTGGAGCGAAGATAATAGAGGCTTTTGACGCCCTGCTCCCACGCCCGCCAATGCAGCATATGCAAATCCCATTTGTCGACATCGCCCGCCAGGAAGACGTTGACCGATTGCGACTGGCAAATCTCCGGGGTCCGATCCGCCGCCAGATCGATGATCCAGCGCTGATCGATTTCGAAGGCCGTTTTGAACACGTCCTTCTCGTCTTGGGTCAAAAAGTCGAGGTGTTGTACCGATCCTTCGTTTTCGAGAACCGTGTCCCACACAGCCGGAGTATTTTGATCTTTCGCCGCGAGCAGGGCCTCAAGATAGGGGTTACGCACGGCGAACGAGCCGGAAAGCGTTTTGTGCGTGTAAATGTTAGCGGGAATCGGCTCGATGCCGGCGCTGGCGCCTCCACAAATGATCGAGATCGACGCTGTCGGCGCGATCGCCAGCTTGTGTGAGAACCGCTCCATCACGCCGCGCTCGGCCGCGTCCGGACAAGGACCGCGCTCGTCCGCCAGAAGCTTGCTGGCCGCATCGCACTGACGGCGCAAATGCTTGAACAGCCGATTGTTCCACGATTTGGCAAGCGCGCTCTCAAACGGCACGTTTTGCGCCTGAAGGAAGGAATGAAAGCCCATCAGCCCTAGCCCGACCGAACGTTCGCGCATGGCGGCGTAGGACGCCGCCTGCATTTCCGACGGCGCGCGATCAATGAAGTCCTGCAGCACGTTATCCAAAAACCGCATGACGTCCTCGACAAAGGTCGAATGGTCGCGCCATTCCATGAATTTCTCGGCGTTCACCGAGGAGAGGCAACACACCGCCGTGCGCTCGACACCGCGGTGGTCAAGACCGGAATGCAGCATGATTTCCGAGCACAGATTGGATTGACGCACCTTAAGGCCAAGCTCACGCTGGTGCTTGGGCATGGCGCGGTTCACGGTGTCGGAGAAGATAAGATACGGCTCGCCGGTTTGAAGTCGCAGTTCAAGCACCTTTTGCCACAGCTGGCGGGCGTCAACTTCGCGCAACGGTTCTTGCGTTTTGGGGGAGCGCAGAGCGAACGGCGTCCCGTCACGCACCGCGTGCATGAATTCATCACTGATCGATATCCCGTGATGAAGGTTGAGCGCCTTTCGGTTGAAATCGCCGGAGGGTTTGCGGATTTCGAGAAATTCCTCGATTTCCGGATGGTGGATGTCGACATAGACGGCCGCTGAACCGCGACGCAGCGACCCTTGGCTGATCGCCAAAGTCAGGCTGTCCATCACCCGGATGAAGGGGATTATGCCGCTGGTCTGTCCCGACCCCTTCACCTTCTCGCCGATCGATCGTACGCCGCCCCAGTAGGTGCCGATGCCGCCGCCGTTGGCGGCCAGCCAGACGTTTTGATTCCAGGTGCCCACGATGCTTTCGAGGGAATCACCGACGGCGTTGAGGAAACAGGAAATCGGCAGGCCGCGCGATGCGCCGCCGTTGGACAGGATGGGCGTCGCCGGCATGAACCACAATTGCGAAATGTAGTCGTAGATGCGCTGCGCGTGATCCGAATCGTCGGCAAAGGCCGTCGCCACCCGCGCGAACATGTCTTGATAGGATTCCCCGGGAAGCAAATATCGATCTTCCAGCGTCGTTTTGCCAAAGTCGGTG
>JANXWN010000143.1 GCA_025351125.1 Caulobacteraceae bacterium
TCGCCTCGAAGATTATCTATCGCTTCTGGAAGGCGATGATCAGGAACTCGATCTTCTCGCCAACGACTTGCTGATTAACGTCACCCGTTTCTTTCGCGACCCTGATGCGTTTGAAAAACTCGCCCTGACCGTCATCCCAGATTTGGTGCAGCGGGCGGGACCCGACGCGCCGCTTCGGGTGTGGGCGCCGGCATGCAGCACGGGAGAAGAAATCTATTCCCTCGCCATCTTGTTCCGCGAAGCCCTCGCGACAGCAAAAAGCAACGTCAAGCTACAGTTTTTCGCCTCCGACGTCGATCCCGACGCTGTGGCGAGCGCGCGCAAGGGGTTTTATCCCCCGTCGATCGCGACCGAAGTTTCGGCGGAGCGATTGGCCCGGTTCTTTACCGAGGAGGAACACGGCTTTCGCGTGTCGGCGGAGTTGCGAGCGTGCGTAGTGTTCACGGTGCAGGACGTGCTGTCGGACCCACCGTTTGCTCGTCTGGATTTGGTGTCCTGTCGCAATCTCTTAATCTATTTGGAGCCGGACGCGCAGGCCAAGGTTATCGCGACCTTTCATTTTGCTTTGCGCGCAGGCGGGGTATTATTGCTCGGCAACGCCGAATCCATTGGCGCCAACTCGGGACGTTTCGAGGTAATTTCGAAGGAGCTGCGGTTGTATCGCCGTATCGGCGGCGGCCGCGTCGGTGATCTGGGCTTTTCCATCCCGGGCGCGAACGATGCGCGCGCGTCGTCGCAAGTTGGCGCCGAGCCGTCGTCGGGCGGCGGCCCCGGCTTGGCTGAGTTGTGTCGGCGAATGGTGATGGAGGCGCACGCGCACGCCGCGGTGTTAATCAACGCCGCCGGCGACTGTCTCTATTCGCTCGGACCCACGGACCGCTATCTGCGCATGGCCCCGGGCCACGCGACCCGGAGCGTTTTGGCGCACGCCCGGCCCGGCGTGCGCGGCAAGCTAAAATCGGCGATCGAGCAAGCGGCGCAGCAGAACGGCCGCGTGGTGGTCTCCCGCTGTGTGACCGCGCAGTCGGGACAACCGCTGACGTTTAGGATCTCGGCGGAGCCCGTTCACGGCCAGGGGGAAGCTCTGACCTTGGTCTGTTTTATCGATGAGGCGGTTTCCGAACGCCCGCCGACGGTGGCGAAGGAGCCGGTGCATAGCCCGCGTATAGCGGACCTCGAACAGGAGCTCGAGGCGGTGAAGGCGGAATTACACAGCGCGATCCGCGACCTCGAAATCGCGACCGAGGAACAGACGACGGTCAACGAAGAAGCCTCGTCCGTCAATGAGGAATTTCAATCCAAAAACGTAGAGTTGCTGACTTCTAAAGAGGAGCTGCAGTCTATCAATGAGCAACTCAACGCCCTCAACAGCCAATTGCAGGAAACATTGGAGCGGGCGGACACGACCTCGGATGATCTGCAAAACGTGCTCTACAGCACCAATATCGCCGTATTGTTTCTCGACATCGACTTAAAAATTCGCTTTTTTACGCCCGCCATCCGAACCATGTTCAACGTGATCGCCAGCGATATCGGCCGCCCGCTCGCTGATCTTACCTCCCTCAGCGCCGACGAAACGCTTGGGGTCGACGCGCAAAAGGTGTTGCGCAGCCACACGCCGGTTAACCGCGAGGTCGAAACGCGCGCCGGTTTGTGGTTCCAACGCCGCATCCTGCCCTATCGGACGCATGATAAGAGCATTGAAGGCGTCATCCTGACATTTACCGACGTCTCGGCGCTAAAGGAATCGGCCCGGGCGCGAGAAGATGCCTTGCGGCAGGCCGATTTGGCCAACGCCGCCAAGTCGCGCTTTATCGCCGCCGCCAGCCACGATTTGCGCCAACCCTTGCAAACTATTTCGCTTCTGCAAGGTCTGCTGGCCAAAACGGTCGACGGCGAGCGCGCCAAAAAACTGGTGCTGCGGCTGGAAGAGGCTCTGGGCGCAATGTCGGGCATGCTCAACACCATGCTGGACATCAACCAGATCGAGGCCGGCGTAGTGCAGGCGGAGATGTCGTCGTTCGCGATCGACGACCTGTTGAACGTTCTGCGAGACGAGTTCGACTATCAGGCCCAGGCGCAAAGGCTCAGTTTGCGCGTGGTGACCTGCTGCGTGCGGGTGCGCAGCGACGTGCGTTTGCTCGAACAAATTCTACGGAATTTACTGTCGAACGCCTTTAAATACACAAAAACCGGCAAGGTGTTGTTTGGCTGCCGCCGGCGGGGCGACAACTTGCGTATCGAAATTTGGGACACCGGGATTGGTATTCCCGAGACAGAACTGACGAGGGTGTTTGACGAATACCATCAGTTGGGCAACGCGGCGCGCGAGCGCAGCCTCGGTCTGGGTTTGGGATTATCGATCGTACAGCGTTTGGGTCGTTTGCTCGGCCACGACGTTGAAGTTCGCTCTAGCGTTGGCAAGGGCTCGGTGTTTTTTATCACCGTGCCAATCGAAGACGGCGGCGCGACGTCCGCCGGAGAGCTTGCACGCGACGGCCCGATCGAGGCCGGCAAGCCACCACACCGAACCGGCGCTATTTTGATCATTGAGGACGACCCCGAAGTTCGCGATCTGCTGGAACGATCGCTGAGGGTGGCCGGACACCGCACGACCACGGCCGTCGATGGCGCGGCGGCGCTGGGCTTGGTCGCCGACGGCCTGGCGCGTCCGGATTTGATTTTGGCTGATTTCAATTTACCGGGCGGCATGGACGGTTTGCATGTGGCGACCCGGCTGCGGCAGGATTTTTCGCACCCCATCCCCGTGCTCATTCTAACCGGCGATATATCGACCGGGACGCGGCGGCGGATCGCCAGCGAGGACTGCGTCCAACTCAACAAGCCGGTCAAATACGAATCGCTAATTGGGGCGGTCAATCACCTGCTGCCGGTCCCCGAGGCCCGCGCGGCGGCGCCTGAACCCAACGTCAACACGGATAATCCGGTGATTTACGTGGTAGACGACGACGGCCAAATCCGCGGCTTGATGCGCGACTTGCTCGAGGGCGAAGGCCGGGTGGTGCGGGATTTCGAAAGCTGCGAAGACTTCCTCGCGGCCTACCGTCCCGGGCTGCCGGCCTGTCTGCTGATTGACGCCTACCTGCCCGGTATGAGCGGCCTTG
>JANXWN010000081.1 GCA_025351125.1 Caulobacteraceae bacterium
GTTTGGGCGGCGTTTTCAGCAACCGACTGGACATCTTTACTCATTTTTCACCGCTCTATCTCGTCGGCGGGCTTGTCGCCGTCGGCCTGCAAGCCGCGCGGGGTCAGCAGAAGAGCCGGTGGGCCCTCGGTCTGGGAGTCGGCGCTATCGCGATCGCTACCGCGCTGATCGCGCCGGACGTCATTGCGCGAGTCACCTCCCCCGCTGCCGGACCGGCGCACCAGACCCTGAAAATCATTCAGCTCAATTTATGGAGCAAGAACGTTGATCCGCGCGGAACGGCTGCCTGGATCGCCGCGCAAAACGCCGACATCGTGGTCTTGGAGGAAGTGATCGACGCGCCGTCGGTGGTGCCGACCTACTTGCGTCGGGCGTTCCCTTATCGATCACCGCAAGCCGCGCCGTTTGCCGTTTCAACGCTGATTTTGTCGAAAATTTCGCCCGACGACAGCGGCGCTTATCCCTCACCCGACAGATTGGGACGTCATTCAGGGGCCTGGGCCCACTTTGGTGACGCCGCGGCGGGCTTTACCGTCGCCGGAACTCACGCCCTGTGGCCTGTGCCGCCGGGACGCCAGCAAGCCTTGACGGCGTTATTAGCAACCCGGCTGGGGGCATTCGATCGTAAATCTCTGATCCTGGCCGGCGATTTTAATGCGACGCCGTGGTCATTTGCGCTGCGGCGGCAAGATGCCTTGCTCGGTCTGACCCGCCGCAGCCACGCCCTGTTCAGCTGGCCCGTGCGACCTTACAGTCGCTACAAATTCTGGACGCCCGTTCCCCTCATGCCTATCGACCACATCTACGCGGGTTCGGCCTGGAAGACCGTGAGCGTCGAGACCGGGCCCAAATTGGGCTCCGATCACCTGCCTATCATCGCGGTACTGACGCGGTGAAGGTTCCCGCGGGACCCGTTTAGCGGTAAACCTCGCCCGTGACCGCCCGACCCAGCCCCGCCCGCCAACTTCGCTTGCCGCTGTGTCGAGCGCCATCGGATCGGCGTGAAGACTTTATCGTCTCGTCCGGCAATGCGGCGGCCGTCGCGGCGCTCGACGGCTGGCGATCGTGGATTGACGGACGGTTGGCGCTGATCGGCCCCGAGGGATCGGGTAAAACGCATTTGGCCAGAGCGTGGGCGCGAAAGGCCGACGCGGTGATCTTTGAGTCCGGTCAAATCGACGTCGCGGCCGTGCGCGGGCGCACCGTCCTGTTGGAGGATGTGGACCGACGCCCCGCCGATGCGGCCGTATTCCATTTGATCAACATGACCAATTCTCAAGCGCCCGTTTTGTTCACGGGTCGCACGCCACCTAATCTGTGGCCCACCGAAGTCCCTGACCTGCGATCACGCCTCAATGCGTTGATGGTCGCCCAGCTCGAGTCGCCGGACGACAGCGTGTTGGAAGGTGTGCTCAATAAGTTCTTCCGTGAACGGAATATTAGGCCCGACGCCGACGTCATTCCCTATCTTACCCGACGGATTGAGCGATCCGTGCCGGCGGCTTATGCCGCCGTCACCCTCATCGACGAAGCCGCCGCCGGTGGAAAACGCGAAGTGACGCGCGCGCTGGCGCGAGAGGTTCTTGACGAGCCTGATCAAACCATCGACCTGTTCGAATGAACTCCCGCAGGCTATAGAGGACATGGTTTCCACGTCGCCCGCCTCCCTTTTACGGACCCAATCCGCCCACCCGCATGACTGAAGTTGTCGCCGCCATCGTCCCGGACGCTCAAAAAGCCCCGGCCGGCGCTAGCCCGCCTTCGACGCCGATCAGCCGTCCGCAAAGCCCGCTGACCTTCTTGCCAGAACGATTCATCAATCGCGAATTGTCCTGGCTGGCGTTTAATCGACTGGTGCTGGAAGAGGCTGACAATCCGCGTCATCCTTTGCTGGAACGCCTGAGGTTCCTGTCGATTTCAGCGAACAATCTCGACGAATTCTACATGGTGAGGGTCGCCGGCCTGAAGGGTCAGGTGCGCGAGGGCGTGCGGGTGACCAGTGAAGACGGCCTCTCGCCGACCCAACAATTGCGCAAGGTCGACGCGCAGGCCAATCGCCTCATGGCCGATCAGCAGCGCATCTGGCTCGAGTTGCGCGCCGAAATGGGTGGTGTCGGCCTGCGTCTTCTGGATGCCAAGGATGTAACGGCGGCGGATCGGCTTTCCGCTGAAACCATATTCGCCACGCACATTTTTCCGGTCTTGACCCCGTTGGCGATCGATCCGGCCCACCCGTTCCCGTTCATTCCCAATTTGGGGTTTTCGCTGGCTTTAAAGCTGCAACGCCGGAGCGACAACAAGTTGTTCTACGCGCTCGTGCCCGTGCCGCATCAGGTCGCCAGGTTTTGGGAATTGCCGCCACTGAAAACCGGTCGGCGCAAAAGTCAGCGGCGGTTTATCGCGTTGGAAAGCTTTTTATTGCTGTTCCTAGACAAGTTGTTTCCCGGTTGTCGGGTCATGGGTAGCGGGCTGTTTCGCTTGATCCGCGACTCCGACGTCGAAATTGAAGAGGAAGCCGAAGATTTGGTGCGCGAATTTGAAGCGCGCCTGAAACGCCGACGCCTAGGTTCGGTGGTGCGCGTCAAGCTTCATGCCTCCATGCCCGAAGATTTGCGAGAGTTCATCTTGGACGGGCTAGACGCCGATCCGCAAGACGTTGTGCGCGTCGATGGCAAGCTGGGCTTGGCGCAAATGGCGCAATTGATACCCGCCGATCATCCGGAGTTGAAATTCAAGGCCTTCACGCCGCGATTCCCAGAACGCATCCGCGATCACGGCGGAGACTGTTTCGCGGCCATTCGCGAGAAGGATATTTTGGTGCACCACCCGTTCGAGAGTTTCGACGCGGTGGTACAGTTTTTGCTGCAGGCGGCGCGTGATCCTAATGTGTTGGCGATCAAACAGACCCTATATCGCACGTCGAAGAACAGCCCGATCGTCGCGGCGTTAATCGAGGCGGCGGAAAACGGCAAGAACGTCACCGCTCTTGTCGAGATCAAAGCACGCTTCGATGAAGAGGCAAATCTGAAATGGGCGCGCGATATGGAACGCGCCGGGGTCTATGTGGTCTACGGCTTTGTCGAATACAAAACTCACGCCAAACTGTCTTTGGTCGTGCGTCGCGAGGGCGAACTTTTACGCGCTTATTGCCACTACGGCACCGGCAACTATCATCCCGTTACCGCCAAAATTTACACCGACCTTTCCTTGTTCACCACCGACGCCGCGCTCGGTCGAGATTCGGGAAAATTATTCAACTACATAACCGGCTACGCTCAGCCCGAACGGTTGGAGAAAATCTCTTATTCGCCGATTACCTTGAAAGACGACCTGCTGCGCCTGATCGCCGCCGAAGCGACCAATGCGCGCGAAGGTAAACCGGCGGCGATATGGGCTAAGATGAACGCCCTGGTGGACCCTGTGATAATCGACGCCCTTTACGCGGCGAGTCAGGCCGGGGTTTCTATCGACCTGATTGTGCGCGGCGTCTGCTGCCTGCGCCCCGGCATTGCGGGACTGTCCGATAAAATTCGCGTCAAGAGTATTATCGGCCGGTTTTTGGAGCACGCGCGCATCGTCGCATTCGCCAACGGCAAGGCCATGCCATCGACCGAAGCGCGGCTGTTCATTTCCTCCGCGGACTGGATGCCGCGCAATCTTGATCGCCGGGTAGAAGCCATGGTTCCGATCGAGAACCCCACCGTGCACCAGCAGATCCTTCAGCAAATCATGGTCGCCAACCTGAATGACGAAGCGCAAAGCTGGCTGCTCAGCGGCGACGGAACCTATCGCCGCAGTCCTGGTTGGAACAAAAAAGGCGCTTTTTCCGCCCACGACTATTTCATGACCAATCCGTCCTTGTCGGGCCGAGGCCACAAGGTGAAGGACCTGCCGCGCGCTTTTGATCATGTTGGCCCCAGACTCTAACGCCGATCCGAGCCACAGCGACGCGGCGGTGATCGACGTCGGCAGCAATTCAGTGCGTCTCGTGCTCTACCGGCTGGACGGTCGAGCGGTTTGGACGGTGTTCAACGAAAAGGTCTTGGCCGGATTGGGCCGTGAACTCTCCACCACGGGGCGTCTTTCTCCGGCCGGTGTCGAGACCGCGATGATCGCCCTCAAGCGGTTCCGCGCCCTGATTGACGCCAACCGCCCGGCTCGGGTTTTCGCCGCCGCCACCGCCGCCGTTCGTGAGGCGATCGATGGTCCGGCCTTTAGCGCGCGGGTGGAGGCCGAGACCGGCTTGCGTTTGCGGGTTCTTACCGGCGCGCAGGAGGCGCGTTATGCCGCTTTGGGCGTCTTGGCCGGCGCGCCCTCGTCCGCCGGACTGGTTGGCGATTTGGGGGGCGCAAGCCTGGAGCTGACCCCGCTGGCGCGCGGCGAGCCGGAAGCGGGCGTCACGCTGCCGCTAGGACCGTTTAGTTTTACCGAAAGCGGACGTTCGGACGCCGGCCGCATCCGCTCGGCCCTTGCAAAACACCTCCGACCGCTGGGCTCGTCTTATCGCACCGAAACGCTCAACGCCGTCGGCGGGGCGTGGAGAAATCTGGCCCTTTTGCATATGCGCTTGTCGCAGTATCCGCTTGAAATCGTCCATCAGTATCAAATCACACGAACCGACGCCCTAGAAGCGGCGCGCTTCATCAGTCGCCAGTCCCGCGCCTCACTGGAGGGTATTCAAGGCATCTCGCGGCGGCGCGTCGACGCCCTACCCCACGCCGCCCTGGTGCTTGAGGGCTTGATCGAAAATCTTGGCGTTCAGCGCGTGGTGGTGTCGGCCTACGGCTTGCGTGAAGGGCTATTGTGGGAGGCCATGGCGCCCGACCTGCGAGCGCGCGATCCTTTAGTCGACAGCTGCGCTGCCTTAGGGTCGCGTTATTCTGTCGCCGAGGCGCTCGGTGGGGCGTTGCAGACTTGGTTGTCGCCCAGCTTCGCCACGCTAGCGCCGCTGTTTGGCGCGCGCGATCCAATCCTGCTGGCCGCCGCCGCCCGCTTGGCGGAACTGGGCGCGCAACTGCACCCCGACCATCGGGCGGACCTGATCTTTCATCAAGTTTTACGGGCGCCGATCCCTGGCATGGATCATGTTGAACGCGCTTATCTAGCCTGCGCCGCCTATGCCCGGCACACCGCCGATGCGACCCCCCCGGACGTCGGCACGATCACGCGATTGCTAAGCCCCGAACGCCTGCAACGCGCTCGCGCTTTGGGGGCCGCCCTGCGATTGGGTTGCGATCTTTCCGGCCGAAGTCCCGACCTACTCGCCCGGACGTCGATAGAGTTTCGGTCCAACGCCGTCGTCTTGCGGGCCGACGAAGGTTGGGCCCAAACGCTGCTGGTCGACCAGACCGCCAAGCGCGCCGCGACCTTAGCCACGCTGCTGGGCCGCAGCGCAAAGTTGCGCGGTCGACGTCCCCGCCCACCACAAATCGAGAGCGAGGCGGAATTAGCGGAAGTTTTTTAGAACGTCGGGCTGTCGGGGCGACCCCTCAGCGCCGCCAGCCGTCGCGGGGTTACCCCGCCTTCGGCCCGCGCCGTACCTCGACCACGCGCACACGCGTTCCGTCCAGCACCAAGGCCAATTCGCCTTGCTTGAGTTTCAGGGCATCGGCGCCAAACGCGTCCAAGCGCCAGCCTTGTAGAGCCCCGACGTCCGCCGCGTCGTCATTGGCGATGCGTTCCAAATCCGAAACCGTGGCGATCAGTTTCGAAGCGACACCGACGTCTTCGGCCCGCGCCTTGAGCAGTACCTTCAGTAGCTCTACCACCGCGCCCGCGGCGGGTGACGGTGGCGGACGGTCACGCTGCACCACCGGCGAGTAGGCTTCCGGGTCCTTCAGCGCTTCTCGAATAACCTCCAGCAATTCGGATCCAAATTTCGAGCCGGAATATCCCTTTTGCACCCCGCGCAGACGATCAAGCGCGACGGCGTCAGTCGGCGCCTGACCTGCCAATTCGTCGATGGCGTCGTCTTTGAGAATGCGTCCGCGCGGCTGATCGCGATTTTGCGCCGTGCGTTCGCGCCAAGCGGCGACGGCGCGAAACACGGCCAAATACTTCGCCGTATGCTTGCGCGGTTTCAGCCGCTTCCAAGCGTTCTCCGGTTCAACGTCATATAACGCCGGATCGGTCATGGCCTTCATTTCTTCGGCAACCCAATCCATTCGCCCGGCCTCCTCCAGCCGCGCCCGCAGCATGGGGTACAACGTCGCCAAATGGGTCACATCGGCCAGAGCGTAAGTCAGCTGGGCCTCACTTAACGGGCGGCGCGCCCAATCGGTGAAACGGCTGGATTTGTCCAAATCGACCTTCAACATCTGACGCACGAGAGCGTCATAGGCAATCTGCTCGCCGAACCCCGCCGCCATCCCGGCAATTTGCGTGTCGAACATCGGTTCGGGAATAGCTTTAAGGTTGCAGAAGATTTCCACATCCTGCCGCGCCGCGTGCAAAACTTTCTCAATGGACGGATCGCGCAAGACCGCCAAGAAAGGCTCGAGGTCTAGATCCGGTGACAGGGGGTCGATCACCGCCTCGGCGTCCGGCGTTGCCGCCTGGATCAGGCACAGCTTGGGCCAATAGGTGGTCTCGCGCATAAATTCGGTGTCGACCGCCAAGAACGGCGCGCCCCGCACGCGCTCACAGAATTCGATCAGTTGGGGAGTGGTCGTAATCGGCGTCATGGGCTAGCTATAGCGCCGTCAACGGGCGGTTAAGCAATACGTATCCCACCCAAAACGCTCGTTTTTGCCATCGATGTCGCACGAGACCCGATTCCATGAGCCGCACTTTCGCCGAAACGATCCCTAATGGCCTGACGTATGCGCAGGCCGGCGTGGATATAGACGCGGGCGCGGCGTTGGTGGAGCGAATCAAACCCTTGGCGAAATCAACCCGCCGCCCCGGCGCCGACGCCACATTAGGCGGGTTTGGCGCGCTGTTCGACCTGAAGGCCGCTGGGTATGACGATCCCCTCCTCGTCTCCGCGACCGACGGCGTGGGCACTAAGCTCAAGATCGCCGGCGAAACCGGCATTCATGACACCGTCGGCATTGATCTGGTGGCGATGTGCGTTAACGACTTGCTGGCGCAAGGCGCGGAACCATTGTTTTTTTTAGACTATTTTGCCACGGGCAAACTGGACGTCGAGGCGGCGACCGCCGTCGTGGCCGGCATAGCCGAGGGTTGTCGTCAGGCAGGGGCCGCCCTTGTGGGTGGCGAGACGGCGGAAATGCCTGGCATGTATTCCGGTGGCGACTATGACCTCGCTGGATTTTGCGTCGGTGCGGTGGATCGCCGCGGCGTACTGCCCAATCTGGCGGCCCAAAAGAGCGGCGACGTCCTGATTGCCCTCGCCTCGTCGGGACCCCACGCCAATGGTTACTCCCTGATCCGACGGGTGGTGGCGCGCGCCGGGCTAGACTGGAGCGACCCAGCCCCGTTCGCTCCTGGCGCGACGGTGGCCCAGGCGCTGATGACTCCCACCCGAATCTACGTTTCGAGCGTCTTGCCACTGGCCAAGGCCGGGCGGATCACCGCCGGCGCGCACATTACCGGCGGGGGCCTGATAGAGAACCCGCCCCGCGTGCTGGCCGACGGCCTGATCGCTCGTTTCGACTGGAACGCCTGGACCGCGCCGCCGGTGTTCCAGTGGCTGCAGGAGGTCGGCGGGATCAGTGAAATCGAAATGCGGCGCACCTTCAATTGCGGCATTGGGTTTTTGCTGGTGGTCCCGCCTGAAAACGTCGGACAGGTGCTGACCGCGTTGATCGACGCGGGGGAGACGGCGTTTGTTTGCGGGCAGGTCGCGCGCGCCGCCAAACCCTGACGGCCGCCTCGGCGCGGGAGTGACGATGACCGGCCGGGCGGCGGGCGGCGCCTCCTATCCCTCGTGCCCGGGCGTCCTGGGCGCGGGCCAGGGGACTGAGAGGTCGGCAAGGGCTGCGTCGATGCACTCCACGGTGGCCGCCAGGTCGCCGCCATCGGCGAAGGCAAAGGTGATCACGCCGCCGGGAGCGCGCTCAGCGGTTTGATCGGGTGCGAACGATAGCGCCAGCAATTCCAGCACCGCCTCTTTGGAGTCGCGCCGCAAATTGCGCGCCTTGACCCCCAAAACGCCGCCCAATTGCACCGCAGCGCGCACCCGCATCACGGCGGGGGCCTCTGTTTCCCAGCAAAACCGGTTAAAGGCTATGGTCAAGCGCCGTCCTTTTGGCTCCCACTGAATATCGCCGATACGGGTGACGGCGTCCTGCAAGGCCGCCGATATCACCGCCAAATCGTCGGCGTCTTGCGCCAGCAGACGTAGCGCCTTGACGTTCATCGTCTGGGTCAATCGTCCGGCTCCGCGCTGCCCTTGATCCGGCGCACCTGCGCGCCGCACGCCGACAATTTTTCCTCCAGCCGCTCAAAGCCGCGATCGAGATGATACACGCGGTTCACCACCGTCTCACCGCGCGCGGCCAAGGCGGCAATCACTAAACTGACCGAGGCGCGTAGGTCCGTCGCCATTACCTGCGCCCCCTCAAGCCGATCGACCCCGCAGACCCGCGCTTCGCCGCCGGAAACGGTAATCTCGGCGCCCAGCCGCGACAATTCGGGCACGTGCATGAAGCGGTTTTCGAAAATCGTTTCCCGCACGACGCTTTCGCCGTCGGCCAGGGTCATCAAGGCCATAAACTGCGCCTGTAAGTCGGTAGGGAAGCCGGGATAGGGATCGGTTTCAATCTCAACCGCCTTTAACCGCGCGCCGTTGCGGGAAATGGTGACACCGTCCGGGTGCCGGTCGACACCAACGCCGGCCTCGTCAAGTTTATGCAGTAGGGCGTCGATCAGATCCGGGCGGGTGTTGGTCAAGCGCACCACACCTCCCGCCATCGCCGCGGCCACAGCATAGGTGCCCATTTCGATCCGGTCGGGGATGACCGCGTGGGTTGCGCCGGTCAGGCGGGTCACGCCGGTGATGCGGATAGTCGACGTTCCGGCGCCGGAGACCTTAGCGCCCATAGCATTGAGGCAGGCGGCCAGATCGCTCAACTCCGGCTCGCACGCGGCGCCGATCAGTTCGGTGTCGCCGCGCGCCAAAACGGCGGCCAACATGGCATGCTCGGTCGCGCCGACCGAACTGAACGGAAATTTTATTCGCGCGCCTTTGAGGCCGCGCGGCGCCTGCGCGTAAACATATCCCTCGTGCAAATCGATGTGCGCGCCCAGCGCATGCAGCGATGACAAATGTAGATCCACCGGCCGCGCGCCAATCGCGCAGCCGCCCGGCAGGCTGACCTTGGCGTGGCCGGTGCGCGCGATCAAAGGGCCCAAAACATTGAACGACGCTCGCATCTGCCGCACCAAGTCGTAGGACGCGTAGGCGCTGGTAATCTCCGGGGTGTGCAGCACGGTCTGGGGGCCCGACGCACCGTCCGATTCGGTGATGCGCGTGCCCAGTCGCTGTAAAAGAGCCCCCAAAAACCGCGTATCGCGCAAGCGCGGCATGTTGGTTAGGATTAAGGGCTCATCGGTCAGCAGTCCGGCCGCCATCAACTTGATGGCTGAATTCTTGGCCCCGCCGATCGGAATATTCCCGTGCAAGGCCGTGCCGCCGATAATCGCGATTTGGTCCATTGTGCCCTTTGTGGCCGCCCGTCGTCGAGCGATAAAACCTCTTACGCCACCGCTCTTATCGGGCCGTTCGTTGAAGAGCCATAGGTCTTAATCGTCCGTCTTCGGGATAAGCTTGCGGCGCTTCAGATTTGCCCGCAAAGCCGTCGCCAAACGCGCCTCACGGGCGGCGATTTGCCGTTGCGCCGCAACGTTCGGCGCCGGGGTGGTCTGGGCCGGGTCAGTCATCCGCCTTCCCGTAAACACGCGCCACGGCTCGTCAAGTGCCGATTTTGCTTCCCACCGCGCGCCAGTTTCGCTAAAGCCGCGCTTCCCCTAGCGGGAGGCCGCCGTAGCTCAGTGGTAGAGCGCATCCTTGGTAAGGCTGAGGTCCGGAGTTCAATCCTCCGCGGCGGCACCAGCACATCGAAACATTCGAGGTGAAAACGCGGTTAGCCCTATAGCTTTATCGTTCTTCCTCGAAGGTGATCGCGACATCGGCGTTCGCGGAAAGACGGACCCGTCCGTCCTCGACGCCCGCGACCAGACCAACCGAGATGTAATGATGGTGGCCGTCGTGCCGCCCTCCCTCTTGACGCGTGAGTTTGATCCGGTCGCCATCCAGGTGGTCGACTGTCCCCACGGCCACGCCGTCCGCGCCGATCACATCCATTTTTTCCTTGATATCGTTATGCTCGAACACCGGTAGCTCCTTCGTACTGAATTTAACCGCTCGTTGTTGTCATCGCGCCGATGCAACGCGGAAATGCGCGCACCGTTCCTTGGCTTCTATCCGCCAGGCCTAGTTTCCTTTTATCGTCAAATTGGGAGCAGCGCGGCGTCGACGACTAACGACCTTGCCTCGGAGTCGACACCCGCGCACCCCTGACGGGTCGCCGTCACGCCCTGTTGGGATAGCCGCGCCCGCGTTATAGCATCAAGCCGATGCACGCTTCCGCCCCCGCAATCTTATCAGAGCCGCCCACCGCCGACGGCGCCACGCCGGTTATGGCGCAGTATTTCGACGCCAAGACCCGCCAGCCCGACGCTCTGATCTTCTTTCGGATGGGCGATTTCTACGAATTGTTTTTTGCCGACGCCGAGAAGGCCGCCGCCGCGATCGGCATCACCTTGACCTATCGGGGCACCCACGCCGGTCGGCCAATCCCGATGGCGGGCGTTCCGGCGCACGCGCACGAAGCCTATCTCGCCAAGTTGATCCGCGCGGGTTTCAAAGTCGCGGTGTGCGAGCAGATGGAAGACCCCGCCGAAGCGCGCAAACGGGGCGCCAAGTCGATCGTGCGCCGCGACGTGGTAAGGGTGGTGACTCCTGGAACCCTGACCGAAGACGGCCTGTTGGACGCCCGCGGGGCTAATCGGCTGGCGGCCGTGGCCCTCCGAGGCGGTCAAGCGGCGGTCGCTAGCGTGGAACTGTCCACCGGCGAGGTCGAGTGTCTGCATCTGGCGCCCGCGGGACTGGCCGCGGCGCTCGCTGGTTTACGCCCCTCCGAAATCCTGGTTCCCGATCGCTTGTTTGCTGATCCGCAAGCGCGCGCGGCCGTGGAAGCGGCGGGCGGCGTGATCCAACCCATGCCCAGCGCCCTGGCCGAACCGGCGGCGTCGGAAGCGCGGCTTAAACGGCTTTACGGCGTCGATACGCTAGACGGCTTTGGTGCTTTGACCGGCGCGGAAGTCTCCGCGCTGGGTCTGATCGCCGCGCATCTGGAAACCACACAAGCGGGCCGGGCGCCGGCGCTTCGTCCGCCGCGTCGCGCCGGCGAGGCCGATGTGATGAGCATCGATCCGGCCACCCGTCTTAGTCTTGAGATCGATCGGACCTTGGCGGGCGGGCGCGATGGCTCGCTGCTGGCGGCCATTGATCGGACGATCACGCCCTCGGGCGCCCGCCTGCTGGCGGCCCGGCTTTCACGGCCTCTACTATCCCCCGCCGCGATTAACGCGCGGCTGGACGCCATCGCTTGGTTTGTGGAACGCCGCGTTACGCGTGAAAGCTTACGTACCGATCTTAAGGGCGCGAACGATATGGCCCGTGCGCTCTCGCGTCTGGCTTTGGGACGGGGGGGACCACGCGATCTGGGGTGTCTACGCGATACGCTAGCCGCGGGCGCGGCGATCGCGACGTCCTTGGACGGGTTCACCGATCCACTGACGCCGCTGCCGATGGAACTTTTGACCGCCGTTGAATCCCTGGTTTTATCCAATAAACCGGCTTTAGCCGCCTTATCGCGCGCGTTGCGCGCCGGATTGGCGGACGACCTCCCCGCGCTCGCGCGGGACGGAGGCTTCGTAGCGGCGGGCGTATCGACGGCGTTGGATACCGCTCGCGCCCTACGCGACGACAGCCGCCGCGTCATCGTCGCTCTTGAAACGCGGCTGGCGGGCGAGAGCGGCGTCGCGGTAAAAATTCGCCACAACGCCGTGCTCGGCTATTTCGTCGAAGCCACGGCACGGCAAGCGGAGCCCCTGTTGCAGCCACCGCTGTCGGGGCTCTTTATTCACCGCCAGACACTGGCCAATCAGGTGAGGTTCACGACCGTGGAACTGGCCGATCTGGACGCGCGTATCGCCCGGGCCGGTGAGCAGGCCCTCGGCTTGGAAGCGGCGATCTTCGAGACGTGGCGGGCCGCAGCCTGTGATGTCGGACCGGAGATTTTCGCCGCCGCTGAAGGTTTGGCGCGGTTGGACGCCGCCGCCGGCCTTGCCGAATGGGCCGAAGATAGCGGCGCGACACGACCGATTATCGACCAATCGCTGTGTTTCGACGCCAAGGGCGCGCGCCACCCGGTGGTCGAAGCCGCGGTCCGGCGCGCCGGTCAGGCGTTCACGCCCAACGATTGCACCCTCGACGGCGCCGGTCACGGCGGTGCTCGTCTGTCCATCGTTACCGGACCGAACATGGCGGGCAAGTCGACCTTCCTGCGCCAAAACGCGCTGCTGGCGGTGCTGGCGCAAGCGGGCTGCTTCGTGCCGGCCAAATCCTTTGCGCTGGGGATCGTCGACCGCCTGTTCAGCCGTGTCGGCGCCGGCGACGATCTGGCGCGTGGCCGCTCGACCTTTATGGCCGAAATGATCGAAACCGCCGCCATATTGACGCAGGCGACTCCTCGTTCGCTGGTGATCCTTGATGAAATCGGCCGCGGCACGGCGACCTATGACGGCTTGGCTATCGCTTGGGCGTGCGCGGAGGCCCTGCACGACACCAACCGATGTCGCGCACTGTTCGCCACGCACTACCACGAATTGGCGGTGCTCGAAGAGCGCTTGGCGCACGTCTCGAACCTGTCGCTCAAGGCCAAGGAATGGAACGGCGATCTCGTGTTTCTCCACGAAGCGGGGCCCGGTTGCGCCGATCGATCCTACGGCGTGCAGGTGGCTAAGCTCGCGGGGGTTCCCCTGGCCGTCGTGGCGCGCGCGCGGCAGGTGCTTGATCGGCTGGAACGCGAGGCCACGTCGCACGCGGGCTTGAACGACCTGCCCCTGTTCGCGGTGGCCGAGACCGCCGGCGTGAGCGTGGCGCCGCCTTCTGCCATCGAAGCCGCCCTCGCGGCGCTGGATTTGGACGGCATGAGTCCGCGCGAGGCGATGGAGGCTCTTTATCGGCTAAAAGGCTTGGACGTTTAAGCTCCTTCCCCTTCGCCCTTGTTCAATCGAAGTCTTCACCAACTATCGCGACGCGCGCTATACCTTCTGAATGCCCCCGCGCTTGCGCCCCACCCGCTTGGAACACGTTGTTGACGGCCACCGGCTGCGATCCCAGCTGTCCACCGCCGCGCTCGATTCGATCGGCGACGAACCCGAACAGCGCCGCCGCGCGATGGAGATTCTTAAAGCCGCCCTGTTCCGGGGGCGGATGATCGCTAAGGAGCGGCTGGAAAACGGCGCCGGCGGGGTGGAAACCGCGCGCCTGATCTGCGGCGTCACCGACGAAGTAATCAGCGCCCTCTATGATTTCACGACGGTGCATGTCTTTCGCGCCCGCAACCCGACCGAAGGCGAGCGTATCGCCGTAATGGCGGTGGGCGGCTACGGCCGCGGCGCCCTGGCGCCGTTTTCGGACATCGATCTTCTGTTCGTGCGACCCTACAAAGAGACCGCGCACACCGAAAGCGTGATCGAATTTATGCTCTATGCCCTGTGGGATTTGGGCTTCAAAGTCGGCCACGCTTCGCGAACGGTGGGCGAGTGTATCAAACTGGCGCGCGCCGACTTTACCATCCGGACTTCGATTTTGGAGGCTCGCCGCCTGACCGGCGACGCGGAATTGGCCGCCAATTTGATCAAGCGCTTTCGCGACGAAGTGGTTAGGGGCTCGGGCGCCGAGTTCGTCGCCGCCAAACTTAAAGAACGCGACGAACGTCACGCCCGCGCCGGCGCCAGTCGCTTCATGGTCGAGCCGAACGTCAAGGAAGGCAAGGGCGGTTTACGCGATCTGCACACCTTGTTTTGGATTGCGCAATATCTGCATCCCGCCGCCGGTCTTGAGGCGGTGATGCGCCTGGATATGTTTGAGGGCCCTGAAGTTCGCGCCTTCATCCGCGCCTTCGACTTCCTTGAAGCGGTTCGCGCGCACCTGCATTTCACGACCGGTCGAGCGGAAGAACGCCTGACATTCGACGTCCAGCCGGAGGTCGCTCGGCGCATGGGCTATCACGATCGCCCCCGCAAGGACGGCGACAACACCCCGGCGGTTGAGCGTTTCATGCGGCGCTATTTCCTAATGGCTAAAACCGTGGGCGCCCTCACGCGCGCCTTTTCCGCCAAACTCGAAGCCGAACAGCTGAAGTCAGAACCGCGCGG
>JANXWN010000092.1 GCA_025351125.1 Caulobacteraceae bacterium
GTCGATAGCCGCGCCCGTGATCAATTCAAAGGTGGTGAAGGCCAGGCCGTAGTAGACCCAAGCAAGGAACGCGCCGAGCCAGAAGGCGCCTCTGTTGATTCGGCCTTGGAACCGGAACAACAGGTGCGTAAGATCAACGACGTTGGTTTCAGCCTCATTTACCATAATAGTCATTTCGACGTCATCTCCCGGTTGCAGTGTTAGCGTTAAGGCTTGTTAAGATGCGTTCGCGTGCGCCAGACGATTAAAAGGCGATCAGGCTATGCGCCCCGCCGCAAAAAAAATTTGTTAACGAGTCGTCCCGTACTACTCCGAAGACTCGGCCGGCTTGGCAAAACGCACGGGGATGCGGATTTCGCCGCCATCGACCGGCTGGCCGTTGTCAAGCCGCGGACGCATACGGAAACTGCCGGCCAAATTCAGCGCCGCCTTTCCAAACCCATAGGGTCCGGGGCTCTCGCTGACGACGCCGCAACCGACCACCGAGCCACCGGCGGTGACCCGGCATGAAATCACGGCCGATCCCCCGACACCGTCGCGCGTGGCGCGGCTCGGGAACGCCGAAGCCAGCCTTGCGGCGCTTGGCACCGCGACCATGACGGGCGGACTGAAGACATGCGGCGTCGCGGGCTTGACCGGTTCGACCTTCGGGGCCTCCGCCACGACCGTCGGCGCGGGTTTGGGCGCCGGCGCCACGGCGACCGCTACATGCTGGATTACCGCCGCGGCGGCAACCGGTGGTGGCGGCGCGACCACCGCGGGTGTCGGCGCAATCACCCGGCTTGTGGTCGCCAAAGGGTCCACCTTCGGTGGGAGGTGGGCAATACCCTGATAGGGAAGGCCTCGCATGGACGCATCTGGGGCGGGCGGAGGCGCCGCTACCAAAGGCGAAGTCGGCAGGGGAGCCGCAGCGCCGGAGGCCGGGGTCGGTATCGCAGGCTGCGCGGTCGCCAGTTGAATCGGCGCAGCCGGTTGCACGGGCGGCTTTGTCTCATAAGCAATCAACGACACCACCGCCAACGCGACGCCGCTAACCCCGGCAACGAGCAAGGAATGGCGGGGAAGCCGTCGTAGGACGGCGCTCAATCCGGACGGTACGGCCCGCGACAGGAGGGCGGCACGGTTGCGCATCTCGGCAAGGGCGTTTTCCGACCCTCGACCGGGCGCATTATCAATTTCGACGGTCTCCGAAACCGTTGACGCCGCAGCGGCCTCCGCCATCGGCAGGGCTTGGCCCTCCACTTCGGCTCGAAGCGCGCGTTCTCGCTCCACGCGGGCGATCAGCGCCCTCTCACGCTCCAGATTGTCGCGCAGCGCCTGTTCACGCTCGGATCGCTCGCGTTCGGACGTTTCGCGAAAGGATGCCTCGCGTTCCAACCGGTCACGTTCAGCCTGTTCTCGGACCGCCTTTTCCCTCGCCAGCTCTTCCCGCAGCGCCGACTCGCGTTCCAGATGTTCTTGCAGGCTCGCCTCGTGAGCGATTCTTTCTTGTTCGATCCGCTCGCGCAGCGCGCTCGCTCGCTCGGCCTGTTCGCGCAGGTGACGCTCGAATTCCTCTTCTTCGCGTAGCGCCTCCTCACGGCGGGCGTGCTCGCGCGCCGTCTCCTCGGCAATGGATTTTTCCCGCAGGATACGCTCTTGCTGGGCCTGTTCGCGCAGGCCGGCCTCGCGCTCGGCCTGCTCACGTTCGGCCTTCCCCCGCAACGCTTTTTCCGCCAGCGCGCGCTCGTTTTCGACCTGCGCCGCTAGGGCGGCTTCACGCTCGGCCTGCTCTTGAAAAAGTTTTTCGTGCTCGGCCTTCTCGCGTTCCGCTTGGCGACGCAGGGCGGTCTCTCTCTGCGCCTGCTCGCGCAGAGTTTTTTCCAGAAGGGCCCTTTCGCGCTGGGCCTCGTCTTTTAACTTCGCTTCGCGCTCGGCCTGCTCTTGCGCGAGACGCTCGCGTTCGTCCTTGGCCCGTTGCGCCTGCTCGACCAGAGCCTTTTCGTGGGCGATCCGGTCGGTCTCAGCCTGTTGGCGCACCGCCGTCTCGCGCCCGGCTTGTTCGGCCAACGCCTTTTCCAGGGCAAGCTTTTCGTGCTCCGCTTTATCCCTTAGCAGGCGTTCTTGTTTGGCGCTTTCACCATCGGCCTTTTCGCGCAGGGCGCTGTCGCGACCCGCCTGTTCCCGCAGCACTTTTTCACGCAGGACCTGTTCGTGACCGCGTTTCTCGCGCTCGGCCGTCGCGCGCTCAAGCTGACTGAGGAGCTCCTGCTCGGCCGCGGCTTGTTCGCGCAAAACGCGTTCGCGCTCGGCCTTGCTGCGGTCGAGCCTCTCGCGCACGTCGGTCTCACGCTCGGCCTGATCTTGCAGCGCGCGCTCGCGTTCCGCCCTCTCGTGGGCCAACTGTTCGCGCAGTGCGGTCTCGCGGTCCGCGCCCTCACGCCCGACCTGCTCTCGCAAGAGGTTCTCGCGTTCGGCACGCTCTTGTTGCAAATCCACAAGTTTCGCAGGCCGCGCGGACCGCGTTTCATCGCCTTTCCAGGCTCCAATCGGCTCGACAGACATAGCTAGCCCCCTTTGGCTTAGACCCTGGTCGTCGGCGCCGATCTGAGCGCCCTTAGCCGCTCGAGTCCGGGAAACGCCCAGAGGTTTGGTTTACCATTCGTTACATTGTTGCACATTATCACGGGCGTAGCGCCACAGGCTCGCGCGACATAAGGACGCACTGGATTTATGATCGGGCGAGAGGCCAGTCTAAACCAGGGTCTTGAGCATATGTGCCGCCGTGCAAGCTGCCGCCCAAATACCGTCGCCAGTCACGCGCACCCTGCGAACGAGAGATGACGTTGGCGCGAGGCATGTGTTATCGTGTGTAGGCTTCACGAGTGTCGAGGCGGGTTCATGATTTGACGCGGGGCATGAAACGATTAGCGGCGATCTTGGCGGTCGGCCTCGTGTTTGCCTGCTCATCAGGCGGTCGCTTGCATGCCGAAGCGCGCATGGCTCTCGTCATCGGCAATTCCGATTACATTCACGGCGGCAAGTTGAGCAATCCGGTCAATGACGCGGCCTTGATTGCCGAAAGCCTGCGCAAGGTCGGCTTCACGGTCACCAGCAAAAGTGATTTGGGCCGCGATGATCTGGCGAACGCTTTAAAGACCTTCGCGCGCGAGACCGGCGGCGCCGATACGGCGGTCGTGTATTATTCTGGACACGGCATGGAAGTCGGAGGCGTCAACTATCTCATTCCGGTGGACGCTTTATTGGCCTCGGATACCGATATCCAGTTCGAGGCGGTGCCGCTGGATTTGGTGATGACCTCGGTAGAAAGAGCGCGAAAGTTAAAGGTCGTGGTCTTGGACGCCTGCCGCAACAACCCGTTCTTCGACGTGATGCGCCGCTCTAACGGTCAAAAGGCGATCAGTATCGGTCTGGCCCGCCCGTCGGCGTCCGACAGCGGGATGCTGATCGCCTATGCCGCGCGCGAGGGAACCACCGCGGCCAACGGCGTCGGCAAAAATAGCCCTTACGCGTTGGCGTTGGCGAAACACATTTCTGAGCCCGGGCTGGATGTGCGGCGGCTGTTTGGCAAGGTACACGACGATGTTCTGCAGATGACCGGCGGGAATCAGGAGCCGCGCAATTACGATTCGCTCGGGGGCGACGATTTTTTTCTCACTCCGCCCGATGCCGCGCCCGCCTCGACCACGCCGCCGACGGTCGCGGTAACGGTCGCGCCGCCCACCGCGCCGGATGCAAAAACCATTGAAATGAAATACTGGGAAACGGTCGATATTCATGATCAGAGCCAGGTCCAGGCCTATTTAAACCAATATCCAAGCGGCTTGTTCTCAAACCTGGCCCGCGCCAAGTTGGCTGCGGCGTCGCCGTCGTCCCGGCTGGCGTCGAAAGCGGTGGAGACTTCGCCGCCAACGCCGCCTCGGCCCGAGCCGACGCTCCCCGCCTCGTCGCGCGCTCCCGCGGAGCCGATAAACACGCCGCACAAATTCAAAGGCGCCGATAACGCCGCGCCAGTTGAACTCGCGTCGATCGCGCCGCCTAACGCGGTCCCCCTGATGACGCCAGTCTCACCCGCCAATCCGCCCCGTGACACAATGACCGCTCTACCGCCTCGCCCGACGCTGCAACCGCTCCCGCCGGTGCAGATTCCGACGAGTTTTTGCTCCGCCAGGGATCGTAATACATTTCACAGCGCAACGTATTTGCCGGCCAACCAGATCGCCCAACACAACAATGAATTGGCGATCCAATATCTCAATCAGATCGGCCGGACGCAGCGGCAATACGCCTCGGCGGGCTCGGGCTTCGCCAATGTGGTGACGCGGGAGTTTTTGGACTTCAAGTCCATCGCCGACAACGCTTTTACCCAAAGCGACGCCTACGCCAAAATGTATGATGCGATCATGGCCGTTCCGATCGCGGCTTGTCGCTGACGCGTTAGCGCAGATCAATGCAAGCTTGGCCCGACCAGAGCATCCTGGATCTCTTCGGTATCAAAACGCCGATCCTGCTCGCGCCGATGGCGGGACCGGGAACGCCGCAACTCGCCATAGCCGTTTGCGAAGCCGGCGGTCTGGGCGCGCTGGGGTGTTCGCAGCTCGATGCAAAAGGTCTAATCGATAACGTCGACGCCATCCGAGCCGGGACCCGGCGGCCGATCAACCTGAATTTCTTTTGCCACGATGAACCGGCGGTTGTCGCCGAGCGGGTGCAGCGCTGGCGAGACATGTTGGAACCCTATTATCGCGAGCGCGACATCGCTCTTGACGCGGCGTTTGCCGCGCCTCGACGCCGAGCGTTTAACGCGGAAATCTGCGCCGCCGTCGAGGCTTGCCGGCCCGAAGTGGTCAGTTTTCATTTCGGCCTGCCGGCCGCCGACTTGATGGCCCGCGTCAAGGCTACGGGCGCCAAGGTTATTGCATCGGCCACCTCGGTGACCGAGGCGGTCTGGCTCGCGGCCAGAGGGTGCGATGCGATCATCGCCATGGGGTTGGAGGCGGGCGGGCACCGCGGCAGTTTTCTCGCCAACTCTCCCGAACGCCAAGCCGGAACCATCGCTTTAGCGCCGCAAATCGTCGATGCCGTGCGTATTCCGGTCATCGCCGCGGGCGGGATCGCCGACGGCCGAGGTATCGCCGCCGCCTTCGCGTTGGGCGCATCGGCGGTGCAGATCGGCACAGGATATCTCTTGTGTCCCGAGGCGAAAGTCTCCGCGCTGCACCGTGCGGCTCTACTCGCGGCGAGCGACGACGCCACCATGGTGACAAACCTTTTCACCGGACGTCCGGCGCGCGCGATTGTTAACCGCTTGATGCGTGAGCAGGGACCGATATCAGCGACGGCGCCGGACTTTCCGCTAGCCGCCGGGGCCCTCGCGCCCCTGCGCGCCCGTGCCGAAATGGCGGGGTCTGACGATTTCACGCCCTTGTGGTCGGGCCAAGCCGCAAAATTGGCGCGCGCCCTGCCGGCGGAGGTGTTAACCCGCAAACTGGCGCGGGAGGCGCTGGCGCGGATGGCCGCTCTCGGCGTCCCTCGTGGTGACCTTGGCTAACCGGGAGACGGCGCTAGCGTTGCCCGGCGTTCGACTTCTTTTTATGAGCGGTCCTCGTCTGCGGCGGCCTGCCGTCACGCTCGACCTGGGTCTTAGGTCCCGGCGCGCCGGCCGGTTCAATCCGAATGGGCTCTTTGGGTGAGCCGGCGATAGCCGCGCTGAAATGCTCGGCCGCGTCGCGGGAAATTTCGAATTTGGTTTCGCGATCAAAGATGCGGATCGAACCGATGTCTTTTTTGGTCACGTGTCCCCGGCGGCAGATCAGCGGGATCAGCCATTTGGGGTCGGCATTGGCGCTGCGGCCGACCGCGAGACGGAACCAGACCATATCTGGATTGTTCGCGTCGCGGCGCGGCCCGCGCTCGCGCGGCGGGCGGTCGCGCGGGTCGAACGGGCGCTCCTTGCCGGTCCTGTCATTACGGTCGGAGCGGCCGCCGAGACCGCCGCCGCCGCGCGAATCGCCCGGATCAAATAGCTCCTCCGGCGCCGGTAGGCGCGAGCGGTGCAAGCGGATCAGGGCGGCGGCGATAGCTTCGGGACCGACTTGCTCCATCAACAACCGAGCGAGCGTCAGATCTTCCTCGGCGGGCGGTTCAGTCAGGAGTGGGTCATGCAACATCCGCTCCTGATCACCGGCGCGGATCGCCTCGGCGCTGGGCGCGCCACTCCATACCGCGTCGATGTTGGCGGAAAGCAGGATTTGTTCAGCGCGGCGGCGGCGGGTGTAGGGCACCAGCAGGACAGAGACGCCTTTCTTGCCCGCGCGCCCGGTGCGACCGCTGCGGTGCAGCAAGCCTTGGCGATTAGCCGGCAGGTCGGCATGGACCACCAGACCCAAATCCGGCAGGTCAAGCCCGCGCGCCGCGACGTCGGTAGCGACGCACACACGCGCACGGCCGTCGCGTAGCGATTGCAGGGCGTCCATCCGCTCGCGCTGGGTCATTTCGCCCGAAAGGGCCACGGCGTCGAAACCGCGTTCGCGCAAGGCGGCGTGCAAATGCCGCACGGCCTCGCGGGTCCCGCAGAACACCAGAGCGCCTCGCGCCTCGAAGAACCTCAGCACGTTGACAACCGCGTGCTCGATCTCGTTGGGCGCCACGCGCATGGCGCGATATTCGATATCGCCATGCGGCTCGCCTTGCCCGGCGGTCTCGATCCGCACCGCACCTTTTTGATAGCCCTTGGCCAGGGCGGCGATATCCTTGGCGATGGTGGCGGAAAACAGCAGGGTGCGACGCTCCGCCGGCGTAGCCTCCAGAATAAATTCCAAGTCTTCCTTAAAGCCCAAATCCAGCATTTCGTCGGCTTCGTCGAGCACGGCGACCTCCAGGCCCGCGAGGTCCAGATGGCCGCGTTCAAGGTGATCGCGCAGGCGTCCGGGCGTGCCGACCACAAAGTGCGCGCCGCTTGCAAGGTCGCGCTGCTCTCGCCGTGAATCCATGCCGCCGACGCAGGTGACGACCCGCGCTCCGGCTTTGGCGTAGAGCCAGCCCAATTCGCGCGCCACCTGCAGGGCCAATTCGCGGGTGGGCGCGATCACCAGCACGATTGGCGCTCCGGCCTGACCCAGACGCGGCGCCTCGCCCAATATGGTCGAGGCCATCGCCAAACCATAGGCTACGGTTTTACCTGAACCGGTTTGCGCCGAAACCAACAAATCGCGGTCGAGCGCATGCTTTTCCAGCACCGCGGCCTGAACGGGGGTGGGTTCGGCGTATCCTTGTTCGCTCAGGGCTTGGGCGAGAGCGGGATTGAGGGCGGGGAAGGGCATGAAGGTCCGATTTACGAGGCTTAAACGCCCTTGTGGCACAGTTTGGGCAATTTTGCTGCAGGTGCGTAGGCTCACGACGCCTACCCGCCCCTTCCGGGGAAGCGACTCGGCATCAGTCGAGACGAAGGGGGGCGTTAAAGCGGCGGGCGCCCCCTTCGTCTCGCGCGAGAGGGCGCGATCCACCTCCCCCAGAGGGGGCAGAGAAAGATTCAGCAACGCGCTTCTCTTCGCCTTCCGGAGGGAAGCGACTCGGCGTCAGCCGAGCGG
>JANXWN010000096.1 GCA_025351125.1 Caulobacteraceae bacterium
CGTAGCCGCGCGCGCGCAACGCGGCTACCGCCCGGTCTTCGGCAGCCAGGATGTCGGCTGCTCGTCCGGGGCCGCCGGGCGTCAATTTGAGCGCCGAACTCACTGCCTTGTCGTCAATCGAAGACGGCGGCGCATTGATCCAAGCGATCGTTCCCCCCGTCAGTCGAAATCGCCGACCGGGCGTCACACGAATGATGGCGCGAGGCGGTTCGGTGGTTCCAATGTCGGGCTCGACAATACCCTCATAATAGCCTTCGGACCGCAATAATTGCACAGCTGCGCTGGCCGCGTCGCGGGCGCGCCGCCGGGCGTCCAAGGCGTTTTGCGCGGCATTTTTGGTCTCGCCGATAGTCTGCTGAATTTCAGCGCGCAAAGCGCGGTCGATCGGTCCGTCGACGATGGCTTTGAATTCTGCCGCTTGAACTGACGGTGAACCCATGCCGGCGATAACAGCACCGCCGACCAAAAAGGCGCATCGAAATTGTTTCACAGCGAACTTTCCAACCACCCCTCTCCGCTTTGGTTTAATCGTCGTTCACGGTCCTGTCACCCGGCGTTAAAGACGGCCCGCGTGACAGCCTGCTTCAAATTTGGGCGTCAACGCGCAGTTGCAAACGCGGGACGATCCGATGGGTTGCGGAACGGGTGCCATGGGTGGACTAATGATCCTTAGCAAAACGGAGATTGCGGGTAACGCATGACGGGGATAACACCGACCCAGCCGACGCCAGACGGTACAGACCGCCCCCCGGGTTACACCTTAGGGGCGGCTTTCGACGAAATGTTCGCGGCAAGCGGCGTCACACGGCCTAGTTATCAGTTGCTGCACGAGCGCGTCCGTTCGTTAAGCGCTCATGATCTTGCGGAGCGCCAGCGAACCCTCGAGCGATCGTTTCTTCTGCAGGGCATCACTTTCACCGTTTACGGCGCCGGAAGCGCGACGGAGCGAATTATACCGACCGATCTGTTTCCGCGCATCATCGCCGCGGGGGAATGGGCGAAGATCGAAAGCGGCCTGATTCAACGGTTGTTGGCGTTGAATTTGTTTCTCGCGGATATCTACGGCGCCCAAAAGATTTTATCGGATGGTGTCGTACCACGCGATTTGGTGCTTTCCGCTCCGTCGTACCGACGGCAGATGCAACATCTTTTTGTTCCGCACGCCGCCTATGTAAACGTTTGCGGAAGCGACCTGATACGGGGCGAAAACGGTGATTTTTTTGTGCTTGAGGACAACCTGCGGGTGCCATCAGGCGTTTCTTATATGCTGGCGAACCGCGAAGCGTCGCGCCGCACCTTTCCCGGAACCTTTCGCCGCGCCGGCGTCCGCGGCGTCGAGCGCTATCCCGACCTTTTGCTCGCTACCCTAAGGAGTATGGCGGGAGACCGACGGGGCAATCCGCAGGTGGTCGTGCTCACGCCGGGCGTGCACAATTCCGCGTACTACGAACATGCCTACCTTGCGCGCTTAATGGGCGTACCCCTAGTGGAGGGCCGCGATTTGGTCGTTCACGACAACCGAGTCTATATGCGTACGATCGACGGTCTGCACCCGGTGGACGTAATCTACCGACGTGTGGATGATGATTTCATTGATCCTTTAAGCTTTCGCCGTGACTCCACGTTAGGCGTAGCGGGACTGTTCAACGCCTATCGATCCGGACACGTTGTGATTTGCAATGCGCCTGGAACAGGTGTCGCCGATGACAAGGCGGTCTATGCCTATGTGCCGTCGATCATCCGCTATTACCTCGATCAGGACGCGATACTACCGAACGTTAAGACTTTTCTCTGCCGCGAACCTAAGGCGCTGGCGCACGTCCTGCTGAATCTCGATAAGCTGGTTGTCAAAGCGGTCGGCGCGTCCGGGGGCTATGGAATGTTGGTTGGCCCGCATGCAAGCGCGAGCGAACGCAAGGAATTCGCGGCCGCTCTGGCGGCTGACCCGGCCAACTATGTCGCCCAACCGACAATACAGCTCTCGACCGCGCCATGTTTGGTGGAAGGGCAAATGGAGCCGCGCCACGTGGATTTGCGACCGTTTATCTTGTCTGGCGACAAGGTCGTC
>JANXWN010000135.1 GCA_025351125.1 Caulobacteraceae bacterium
TTTCAGCCACACCCAGAAGGCGGTGATCGAGGCGTCGGCCAGGAGGATCGGGCGACCTTTCATGTCGGCCAGTTTCGTTATGCCCGCGTCGGGGTGGGCCATCAGGACTTGCGGGTCCTTTTGCATGAAGGCGGCGACAGCGCGCACCGGCACGCGCTCGTTGGCCAAATTCATCACGATGAAGCTGTTGGAACCTATGCCCATGTCTACCGCGCCGGACGCCACCAATTGCGGCACATTGACCCCCGGACCGCCCGGAACGATGGTCACGGTCAAGCCGCGTTTGGCGTATTCGCCGTTTGCGAGGGCCTCGTAATAGCCACCCATTTCCGCTTCGGCGCGCCAGTCCGTCGCGAAACGTACGACCTTGCCGCCGCTCGGCGACGACGCGGGGTTGGGCGGCGAAGAACAGGCGACGGCCAGTACCGCCATCCCAAAGACCACAGTCGCTGCCGCTTTCATGATCGATATCCCCATGTTGCCTACGTTGGGCCCGCCGCGCCCGGATAGTTAGACTTGCAACGCCTCGCGCCGCGCTTCCAGATTAAGCCATTCGTCTTCGCAAGCCGCAAGGTCGTGGCGCGCCTTATCCAACGCCTTGGTGGCGCGTGCGAAGGCCGCCGCGTCCCGGACATACAAATCGGCATCGGTCAGAACAGATTCCAGGCGGCCTATTTCCGTCGTCAACTTGGGCATCAGGGCGTCGAGCTGGTTCAAGCGATGCTGATCCTTAAACGACAGCTTTGCCGCCGCGCCTAGGGCCCGCCGCGCGGTCGGTTTAGCGCGCTTGAGGGGCGCAGTAATTTCGGGTTCGGCGATAAACTTTGGGTTTTGCTCCAGAAAATCGGTCCAACCGCCGGGAGTTTCGACTGCCCCACCCCGTCCATTCAACGCGATTGTCGAGGTCGCTAATCGATCGATGAAATCACGGTCGTGGCTCACCAAAATCAAGGTTCCCTCGTAATCGCTCAGCATGTCCTCCAAGAGTTCCAGAGTTTCCATATCCAAGTCATTGGTCGGCTCGTCGAGCACCAAAACATTCGACGGTTTGGCCAGAGCGCGGGCCAGCAACAGGCGATTGCGCTCCCCGCCTGACAGGCTGCTCACCGGCTGGCGCAATTGATCGTCGCGGAACAGGAAATCCTTGGCGTAGGCCGCCACGTGCTTGGGTCGTCCCTGCACCATGATCTGGTCGCCGCCCAACGGCGCCAGAGCCTCGGTCAAAGTCATATCGTCGGTCAGGTCGGCGCGCGCTTGGTCAACATAGGCGATCTCAAGATTCGCCCCAAGTCGAACCAAACCGGAGTCCGGATCGATTTCACCCAGCAAGATTTTGACGAGCGTCGTCTTACCCGCGCCGTTACGTCCGACGATGGCGACTCGATCACCGCGCTGAATGCGGGTGGAAAATCCCGCCAATAGCATCCGGTCGCCGTAGGATTTGAAGACTGTCTTAGCTTCGATCACGCGTTTGCCGGACGGTTCGGCGACAGACGTGGCGGTCAGGTTAATATCCCCCCGCGCCAAGCGTAACCGATCGGCTTTTTCCGCCCGCAAGGCCACTAGTCGCCGCCGTCGTCCTTCGTTGCGGGCACGCCGCGCCGTGACGCCGAAACTCATCCAATCCTGCTCGCGTTCGATCGTCTTTTGCAGCCGGCGATCTTCCTCCGCTTCGGCGGCGGAAATCTTCGCCGCCCAGGCGTCGAAGCCGGAAAAACCGTCGTCGAGTCGGCAGACCCGGCGGCTTTCCAACCAAAAACACCGGTTCGTCACGCGCTCGAGGAATGCGCGATCATGACTGACGATTAACAAGGCGCCGCGGCTGCGCGCCAGGCGCTCCTCCATCGCTTCGATGGCGACGATATCCAAATGGTTGGTGGGCTCGTCGAGTAGCAGCACGTCGGGCGCTTCGGCAAAGGCCCGCGCCAAAGCCGCACGTCGCGTCTCGCCTCCCGACAGACCAACGGCCGAACGCGCCGGATCCATCTCGAAACTTTCTAGCGCCGCCGCCGCGACGTGCGGCGCGGCGCCCCCGCCGGTCGCGTAGTCGAGCAAGGTCACGCCAACGATTGCCGGTTCCTGCCCAACCAATACCGCGAGTCTGCTGAGTCTTCAGGAAGCCT